>JBDSAP010000081.1:0-24697 GCA_039922055.1 Ferruginibacter sp. | reverse complement strand
CCTTAAACCTTAAACCTTAAACCTTAAACCTTAAACCTTAAACCTTAAACCTTAAACCTTAAACCTTAAACCTTAAACCTTAAACCTTAAACCTTAAACCTTAAACCTTAAACTTTAAACCTTAAACCTTAAACCCTAAACCGCTAATACACGTCCTTCTCATACCTACCTTCTTCTTCTAAATGCTCCAGGTATTTTTGTGCTTCTTCTGGAGTCTTATTTCCTTGTTCGGCAATTATTTTTAATAAAGTTTTTTCTACATCAATACTCATCGGATCTTTTGTTCCGCACACAAAGAAATAACCACCACCATCTAACCATTGATAAAGTTCCGCTGCATGTTGCAGCATTTTATGTTGCACATAGATCTTTTCTTGCTGATCTCTTGAAAAAGCAAGGTTTACTTTAGTCAATACTCCTGTCTCATACCAGTTTTGAATTTCAGTTTGGTACAAAAAGTCAGTGGTGAAATGCTGGTCTCCAAAGAAGAGCCAGTTCCTTCCACTGGCGCCCGTTGCATCTCTTTCAGCAAGAAAGGAACGGAACGCAGCGATACCCGTACCCGGGCCAACCATGATGATATCTTTCTCTGGTGCAGGTAGCCTGAACCTTTTGTTTGCCTGAACGAAAAAGTTTTGTTTGCCATCTACAGGAAGCTCACTTAGGTAGTCAGAGCATAAGCCAAACTTTGATTCGCCGTTGACGAAATACTCATCCTTTACAACCACAATGTGCACTTCACCCTCGTGTGCAGATGGCGCAGAAGCGATTGTATAAAGTCGTGGTGAAATTGCATTGAGCTTTGTAACGATCTCTTCAAACTGCGCTACATCTTTAACCGGGTATATTTTTAAAAGATCAAGGAGATTCATTCTTGTTGCAGGTATATCCTGCTTCACTGTTTCCGCATATTGTTTTACAAGGCGCTCAGTTAAATGAATGATATTTATTTTATGCTTTAAAAGATCATAAATGGTAACTTCTTCGTTTTTGAATGTTACTTTTCTATTACCATCGATCCCCGTCACAGCAAGAATTTCTTCTACAACAACCGTAGGATTATCCGGCACAATTCCTATTGAGTCACCGCATTGGTATTCTATTCCATCTGCCGCTATTTCAATATGCCATGTTTCTTTATTTGATCCGTGATCATTTAAGTTGATCCGCGTTAAAACAGTACCTGTATATTTTTGCTTACCTACTTTCTTAGCAACTACAGGAGCGGCGATAACCGGAGCCTGCACCCCTTTTGGAGCGCTTAACTGTTGCAATACATTACTGAACCAACCATTCGCTTCTTCTTCATATTCCACATCACATTTTTGCAAGGGAGCTATTCTTTCACCACCCAGCTTATTCAATTGCTCATCTACTTCTTCGCCCGTTTTACAATACAAAGGATAGGAAGTATCGCCCAATGCCAATACACTGTATTTTAGTTTCTCCAGCTTAAATCCGTTTTTATGTATATGGTCATAGAATTTTTTTGCAGCCAATGGCGGCTCGCCTTCACCGTGAGTACTCACTACAGCCAAAAGGTACTCTTCTTTAGATAAGTCGGCCAGCCTGTATTGATCCATACCTACTACCTTCGCATGGATATGTTGTTGCTTGGCCTTTGTTGCAAAATCGGTAGCCAGCCTTTTGGAATTGCCGGTCTCGGTGCCATACACAATTGTGATTTTATTTACAGCGGGAGAACTCTCTGCCGGCGCCGCGGTTTGTTTTGGTAATTGGCCCTGCACAACTCCATTCAAATATCCATTCATCCAGATCAACTCGTCCTTTGTGGCGCCATTAATCAGATCAAGAAATATTTTAAATTTTGGGTCTCCTAACATTTTCGCAATTTTTATTAAAGTTTATATTGATTCAGAAAAAGTATCCATTGGCCATTTTATTTATACTGATCTGTTTTTGATTCGATACTATCCCGGACCAACGATTCATATTGAAAATCTTCCGCCGGTTTAAAATATTCACCTGCTTCAGCGGCATTTTTTAACCATGCAAATCTTTCATGCAGCGCTACTACCTTACCTATTACCACCAGCGTTGGTGAAGCGAATTGTTTGCCTTTCAATTTCTGTTCATACTCGTACAAACTGGTGACGTGTACATTTTGTGATGGAGTAGTTGCCTGTTCTACAACCGCCAATAATTTATCGGCAGCAATATCGTTTTTTACAAGATTAGATACAACCTCGCCTAATGTTTCAGACGACATATAAAAAACGAGCGTATCATTTGTTGCCGCAAGTTCTTTCCAATCAATTGCTGAGTTAGCTTCGTTTCCGGGTGAGCCACCCATGGAGGATTTATAAAAAGTTAAAAGCCTTACCGCCGTGCTGTAGCCACGTGCAGTTAGCGGAATACCAGTATAAGCGGCAGCTCCCATGGCGGCAGACACACCCGGAATAATTTCGTAAGGAATATTATTGGCCACTAATGCTTCCAGTTCGTCAAGGATATTGGAAAACACGGATGCATCGCCGCCCTTCAGCCTCACCACCAATTTACCTTCAAGCGCAAATTGAACGATTAGCTCATTGATGCTTTTTTGCGGAGTACTAAATCCTCTGCGGCATTGTTTACCTACATAAATTATTTCCGCAGTTTTACTTACATATATGTCCAGTATCTCTTTGCTCACGAGGCGATCCGTCAACACTACATCGGCCTGTTGCAAGTAGCGTGCAGCCTTTATTGTAATCAGCTCAGGATCGCCGCACCCTGCACCTGCCAGGATCACTTTGCCAATATGTTGATTTGTTTTGGTCATTGCATTTTTAAAATAGGCCCTCAATAGATAGATACCTTTCTCCGGTATCATAGTTATAAGTTAACACGCTGGAACCTTCAGGAATTTCGGGTAATTTCTTGGAGACCGCCGCAAGCGCAGCGCCTGTTGAAATTCCTACAAGGATACCTTCTTCCTTTGCTATCCTCTGTGCATAATTATATGATTCGTCTTTATTCACCTGTATCACACCATCGAGTATAGTTGTGTTCATTATGGATGGAATAAACCCGGCACCTAAGCCCTGTAACGGATGTGGGCCCGGCGCCCCGCCACTTAATACAGGTGATAATTCAGGCTCTACCGCAAATACCTTCAGATTGGGAAAATGTTGTTTTAATACTTCTCCAACACCCGTTATATGTCCGCCCGTACCGACGCCTGTTATCAAATAATCGAGCCCTTCAGGAAAGTCGGTTAATATTTCCTGTGCAGAAGTTTGCCTGTGTATTTCTGTATTAGCAGGGTTATCAAATTGCTGCGGCATCCATGCATTTGGTGTAGCTGCAACTAATTCACCAGCTTTTTCAATGGCGCCTTTCATTCCTTTTTCACGTGGTGTTAATACAAACTCCGCTCCATACAAAGCCATTAATCTGCGGCGTTCGATGCTCATGCTTTCGGGCATTACCAATATTATTTTATAGCCTTTCACCGCCGCTACCAATGCAAGTCCGATACCGGTATTCCCGGATGTAGGTTCAATGATCACGCTGTCTTTGTTCAGCAATCCTTTTTGTTCTGCATCTTCGATCATTGATAAAGCGATGCGATCCTTAATGCTTGAACCGGGATTAGTCTTCTCCAGTTTGATCCATACTTCATGTTTGTCGCCGAATAGTTTATTGATCCGAACGTGTGGTGTGTTACCGATTGTTTCTAAAATACTATTTGCTTTCATCTTTTGTTATTTGCTCTTTTCTTAAAATTCGAAGTGACTCTGAAATATGCTTATAAAAAGTTCCAAAATGATTTACCGTACAAGTGTGCGACGCAACCATGATGCCATGAAAAACTAATGCTTGTTACCAAAAAATTTAAAATATTAGTCCTTATATTTTACAATTTAATTGATACTCGTTTTCTATATCACAAAATTCAAAACATCCGGCAAGGGATTTTTATCACGAATGCTTACTTCACTTTTGTGATACACAATTGAATCGGGCAACACACTATTAGTAAGCCAAACATTTCCGCCAATCACGCTGTCGTGGCCGATAATAGTGTCGCCGCCAAGGATTGTTGCACCCGAATAAATGATCACATTATCTTCAATGGTTGGATGCCTTTTGGTTTTAGCTTCATACTTATTTACACTCAATGCACCCAATGTAACTCCCTGGTATATTTTTACCTGGTCACCGATCACGGTAGTTTCGCCGATGACAATACCAGTACCGTGATCAATAAAAAACGATTGCCCGATAACAGCACCGGGATGAATGTCGATACCTGTTTTACTGTGTGCATATTCGGCAAAAACTCTTGGCAATATCTTAACTCCCTGTCTCCATAGCTCGTGGGAAAAACGGTACACAGCCGTGGCATAAAAACCAGGATACGCAACCAATACTTCTTCTATCGACTCTGCCGCAGGATCGAATTTCATGATGGCGGCGGCATCTTTCAGCAGCGCCGCATAAATGTTCGGCACCTCATCAAAAAATAAATTTGCTATTTGTTGGGTTTGCTCACCATCAGCAATCACATCATATATCAAGGTTGATAAATGGCTTTTATAAGATTCAAATTCCTTAGACATCTCATACTCTGATAATTTTTTTTGCTTTTCCGGTATAAAAAGAAATTCAAAAAAACCATCAATAAACTCTCTTGCCAATTCCTTGTCAGGAAACGACGTAGATGCCTGCCTGTGGTGCGAATGAAGATTCTTTATAAAGTCTGTTGTATTCATTTGTTGCTTAGTTCATGGTTTGTTGTTTACTGTTTTGTGTTTATTGTTTATTGTTTATTGTTTATTGTTTATTGTTTATTGTTTATTGTTTGTTGTTTATTGTTTGTTGTCGTCAACCCAAAACTCTAAACCGTAAACCCTAAACCTCTCCAACCCTACTGAATCATACAAGCCCCTACAGTTACGTTGCTTGTTTCGTCTATTAATATTGCACCACCGTTTACCCTTAGTTTTTTATACGAATCGAAAGGAACCGGTGATGCTGTTTTAATTTTTACTTTAACGATGTCATTGAGCTGGGCCTGTTCGGGTGATGGTTCTTTCAGTAATGAATTCACATCTAATTTGTATTCTATTTCTTTTACAACAGCTTTTACCACACGACTGTTGATCTGCAATAAATACCTGTTACCAGCTTTCAATGGCTTATTGCCCATCCAGCAAATCAATGCATCCAATTCATTTTCAACCGAAGGAAGACTATCATTTTTTACGATGACATCCCCTCTGCTGATATCAATATCATCCTTCAGGTGTAACACTACACTTTGTGGTGCAAAAGCCTCTTCAGTTTCGATACCGCCAATTTCAATTGCGCTAATGGTGCTTTGTAACCCGGATGGCTGAACGCTGATAACATCTCCTATTTTATAAACTCCGCTGATCACTTTTCCGGCATAGCCCCGGTAGTCATGCAGGTCTTCTGTTTGCGGACGAATAACGTATTGAACCGGGAACCTTGCATCGGTATAATTGATATCATTAGCCACTTCCACATTCTCTAAAATGTGCAGTAGTGATTCGCCTTCGTACCATGGAAAGCTGGCAGATTTTGTTACAATATTATCACCGTTCAATGCACTGATCGGTATATAAGTAATATCCTTTAAACCGAGTGTGGCTGCCACTTCCGAGAAATCGATCACAATGTTGTTATACACATCCTGCGAATTGTTTACCAGGTCCATTTTATTAACTGCCACCACCACATGAGGCATGTCGAGCAATGAAGCAATAATTGAATGGCGCCTTGTTTGTTCTGATACGCCTATACGGGCATCTATTAATATAATAATGAGATCGGAGTTAGACGCACCGGTGACCATATTGCGGGTATACTGAGTATGCCCGGGTGCATCTGCAATAATAAATTTCCTGTTGGGTGTTGAAAAATACTTGTAGGCCACATCAATGGTGATGCCCTGTTCTCTTTCTGCACGCAGGCCATCTGTTAATAATGCAAGGTCGATCTCACCATCATCTTTATTCTTACTTTGCTTTTCAATCGCTTCCAATTGATCGATCATGATTGATTTACTATCATACAGTAAACGTCCGATCAACGTGCTTTTTCCGTCATCCACACTACCTGCGGTTATAAATCTTAGTATGTCCATAAACCCCTGTCCCCTAAAGGGGAACTTAGTTTGTATCAGTATTTGCTTTTGCAAAAATTACTGATGGTTAAAAAATCATTATCCGAGCATTTCACGTTGTTAATTGAAAAAAGCTTTGGAGTCAAATACTCGTGCCTTCCTCCCCTTTAGGGGCCGGGGGCAATTGGGCTAAAAATACCCACCCTTTTTTCTATCCTCCATCGCCGCTTCGCTTACCCTGTCATCTATTCTTGTTTCGCCACGCTCGCTTGTTTTTGTTGCGATTATTTCTTTTATAATGTCATCTATTCCTTCTGCATTAGATTCTACCGCAGCCGTACATGTCATATCCCCCACAGTTCTGTAACGCACTTTTTTTACAGACACTTTATCGGTGGGATCGAGTTGAATAAATTCAGATGTTGCTACCAGTTGACCCTGGTATTCCAATACTTCCCGATCATGGGCAAAATAAATAGAAGGAAGTTTGATATTATTCCTTCTTATATAATTCCAGATATCGAGCTCAGTCCAGTTACTGATTGGGAACACACGAACATTTTCACCTTTATGTATCCTTCCATTGTAAGTATCCCATAACTCAGGCCGCTGAAGTTTAGGATCCCATTGACCGAACTCATCCCTTACAGAAAATATCCTTTCCTTGGCCCTTGCTTTCTCCTCGTCCCTCCTGGCGCCGCCAATGCATGCATCGAATTTGAATTCCTCGATAGCATCCAGCAGTGTGAAAGTTTGTAAAGCATTGCGACTTGCGAATTTGCCTTTTTGCTCAGTAAGATTTTTTTCCCTGATGGTGTCTTCCACCTTTCTTACAATCAGCCTTTCACCGATAGCATTGGCTAGGTCATCCCTGAAATCGAGCGCTTCCTGGAAATTATGGCCAGTGTCGATATGCATCAGGGGAAAAGGAAATTTACCGGGCCGAAAGGCCTTGAGAGCAAGATGCACCAACACGATGGAATCCTTACCTCCGGAAAATAATAAAGCCGGCCGCTCAAACTGGCCTGCCACTTCCCGAAAAATGTGAATGGATTCCGATTCGAGCTGATCGAGATAATCTAAATGATGCGTTGTATTTATATTTTCTTTTGTCATTTAAGTTTAATTTGTCGTGTTACCGGGTGCCAGTTGTTGAAGATCCGTTACTGTGTCGGTGTCTTCTGCGGTTGCATGTACATGCAATCCACATTCCTTTTTATCCGCATCTTCCCACCACCAGCGGCCGGCCCTGAAATCCTCTCCCGGCTGAATGGCCCTGGTGCATGGCGCACAGCCGATGCTTACAAAGCCCCTGTCGTGAAGCGGGTTATATGGCACCCTGTTCTTTTGTATATATTGTTTTACTTCCTCAAATGACCAGTGCAAAATGGGGTGATATTTTATAACCTGGTTGGTCTCATCCCACTCGAGGATCGGTAAGTCTTTGCGGTCGCTTGAATGCTCTGCCCTTAAACCTGTTATCCAGATGGCATTTCCTGCAAGCGCTCTTTTTAATGGTTCCACTTTACGGATATAGCAACATCCTTTCCTGTTGTCGACGGATTCGTAAAATGAGTTAGGTCCTTTCGCTGCTACAAACTCCTGCAATTTTTCGGCTTCCGGATAGTAAGCAACAATATGGGTATCATACATTGCATTGGTACTGCTCCACACAGAATAAGTTTCAGCAAACATGCGGCCAGTGTCGAGAGTAAATATCTTAACCGGCAGTTTATTGCTCAGTACTTCATGGGTGATCACCTGGTCTTCGTAACTGAAGCTGGAGGAGAACGTAACCTGGCCGGGAAAGCGCAGGGTCAATAATTGTATAAATTCGGAGATACTTAGTCCATCTGACAGATGGAGTAATTGATCGATAGTGTGTTGTGTATGATTCATTATAAAACTGAAAATAAATGATGGATAAAAAAGTCTGCAAAAAATTTAGCCAAAACTTAAGTTCTTAACAGCAGTAAAATGCTTTACTGCGGCATTTGCACATACACATTATTTGAGTAGAAAATATCATAAAATTATATAAGTCCATTAAACCAGTGGACAAATATAACACCGAAACATGATTTAGAAAAGTTTTTGTTGTACGAGGCAGGAGACATATTATATTTTATGATTTTATCAACAAATTAATTACATAAAAAAAGCAACCAGTTTGATGATGGTTGCTTATTAGTAAAACTTTATTGGTAACTATGATAACTGTTGTTCCTCTTTCCATTTGTTTCTTCCCCAGCCTGGTATTACATGTTTTTCGCTGTGATAAGAAGAACGCACCAGCGGGCCACTCTCCACATAATCAAAGCCCATCTGGTATCCGGCCTCTCGCAGCTCTTTAAATTCATCGGGATGTACAAATCGCTGCACCTGCAAATGTTTTTTACTTGGCTGAAGATATTGACCGATTGTAATTACATCTACCATACTGCTGCGCAAATGCTCCATTGTCGCAATTACTTCGTCAATCGTTTCTCCGAGGCCAAGCATGATACCGCTTTTGGTACGCATGCCACCTTGCTTAAGAATACGGAGTGTTTCCATACTACGCCAATATTTAGCCTGAATGCGTACTTGTTTTGTAAGGCGTTCAACAGTTTCTATATTGTGCGACACTACTTCAGGAGCGGCATCAACAACACGTTGTATTTGATCGGGCTCAGCCTTAAAATCGGGTATTAATGTTTCCAGCGTAGTAAAAGGATTTAATGCTTTGATGGCTTTTATCGTGTTGTGCCAGATGATGCTGCCGCCATCTTTAACATCATCCCTGTCTACCGAAGTAACAACTGCGTGCTTTACCTTCATCAGGTGGATGGCCTCTGCTACCCTTTGCGGCTCATCCCAATCTATTGGATCAGGCCTGCCGGTTGCTACGGCACAAAAGCCACAACTGCGGGTACAAATATTTCCAAGTATCATAAATGTAGCGGTGCCTTCGCCCCAGCATTCACCCATATTTGGACAGTTGCCGCTTTCGCATATTGTGTGCAACTTATGTTGATCTACGAGACCTCTTACATGTTTGTATTCTTCGCCAATGGGTAATTTCACCCTCAGCCAATTTGGCTTTTTGAGAACTGTATCAGTGTTGCTTCTCTCTACTACTCCGTCTATTACCGGTAACTCTGTCATTGATTGATATTGATAATTTGAAAGCCTCTGAAAGGTAAAAGCTATTTACGTTTTCCAAACATAATAGCTACATAGGCGCTAAAGAAAAATTGTTTAGGATTTGAATATACTAATTGCGGAATTTTTTTTGCGTAGATATCTGCGGTTATTCCAACTTCTATTGCACTGAGCACTTCGTTGAATTTTCCGTAATCGAAGCGAACACCAAGTTTGGCGTAAGCGCCCGGAGTCAATTTTATTTGCCCCCACCCTTTAGTTAAGCCAGAACCGGAAACTTGTAGAGCGGATAACTCGCCGGGATCTGTAAAAAGAGAACTGTCTCCGCTTTCATAACGAATAAATTTCCTGTTGCCATTTACCGGATCATTCACTTCGAGAAAATAAGGACGTAACAACGCAAGAGATAATCCACCACCAATATTACCGGTAACACTTACGCCATTACGATTAGTTTTGTTTCCCAATAAAATTTGTTGCTGCACACCCAATTTTACAGGATAGAGATAATTGATTTTGCCGAAAATAAAAGGTGAAGTCGGAATATTATAATTTGTTTGCTTTTCTTCTTTGGGATGTTTTTTTTCGCTGATCTCCAATTGAAACAATAAAGCTCTTTTTACCGAATTTGCTCTACCGAATTCTAAAAAAGCTCCGTATCCATCCGAATTTAATTTTATTCCGAAAGCGGTATGTTTATGATAGGCGATTACCCCTTCTTCTTCCTGCTTAATCAATTCATTTATTTTTTGCTTACGTTCTTCCCGGCGCTCTTTTTTTGTCTTTTGGGCAATTGAGGGTAAGGAGGCTGCAACAACCAGGCAAATCAAAAATATTTTACGCATAATAGCTTTTTACTTCAGTAAATTTATACAAAAATAATACAATGACAGCAACGATTCATTATGAAGGTAATTTAAGGTGTAACGCTATTCATTTACAAAGTAATACGCAGATTGAGACAGATGCGCCAACCGATAACCGTGGCAAAGGAGAAAGATTTTCGCCCACAGACCTGGTTTGTACTGCCCTTGGAACCTGCATGGCTACTACAATGGCGATAAAAGCGACTGATATGCAAATTGAGTTGAAAGGGCTGACTGTAGATGTAAAAAAGCACATGGCAAGCGAACCGAGAAGGATCTCCAAAATAGATGTTAAAGTTTCATTTCCCCAGTCGCTGACGCTTGATGAAAAGGATAAGATCATCCTACAAAGGACCGGTGATAATTGCCCGGTGGTTAAAAGCCTTCACCCGGATATTATATTGAATATGGAATACGAATACTTAACGGCTCCTGTATTTGCTGAAAATTTGCCAGGCGGGTTTTCGGAATAAAACTAAAGAGCTGATGGCACCGGCAGAGGTCTGAGTAATCTCCCGCCGACGGCGCATTCAAGACAACGCTTTTGATCACAATACTCATGCTTTAACTGGATGAGCGCCTGTGAATCAAAAGCATTTTTATTTTGTATGCCCAACAAACTATAGCCATTGGTAATGCTGTTTTTTTCAGCAGCAATTTCTTCCATCCATTGCAATACCCTGTCTTTATAAATGGGTTCTTTATGATGATGCCCGTAGGCAAAAAGTATGGGCAAGATCGTGTTGATCAGGATCGTATTGATCATCTGTTCTCCGAGATTCTTTCTTTTGAATGGCGTTAATTCTTCGAATGTGTAATGATAATGCCAGTAGTCGTTAGCGGTAACAGCCAGTAATTTTTTTATATCCTTCAACAAAGCGGTTTCTTTTATCACCGGAAATAAATGAATGCTGTCATGTATGAGCATTGCAAGTTGCGCCAGTCTTACGGTAGGGAAATTAGAAGGCCGCATGCGCAGGAAATGTAAAGGCGCCTGTACTGGCATCAGTTTATATTTTGCCTTATAAAACCGGTATTCCTTTTTAAGTAACTGAGGGTAATCTTCAGCAAATTCATTTTCGAGTAGTCCGGCCTGTCCAAATAGAAGTGCCTCTACCTGGTGAATCTGGTTCTTATGCTTCGCTAACATATTGAGCGGAAGCGACCGGGCTATTTTTTCAAACGCCTCACTGTTCACCGTTACGCCAAAATTCTTTGCAATGAGCCACCAAAAAGTTTCACTCCAATCATTTTTATTGAGCGCCAGGTACTCTAACACGATGCCCGATTTTTTTTGCAATCGTTCCACGAGTAGTCGCTCCTTCCATGCATTCCATATCAATGGTTCCGCCTGGTGAATCATCTTGTCACATGCAATAAAAGACCTTGCATTCATGAGTTCATCAAATCTTCCCAGCAAAATTTTTGACACTCTTGTTTGTAATTCAACAGCCGGAAAAGGTAATTGCAGTTCCCCATCATCCTGCCATACAACATGCAGTATTACATTACCGTAATTTTTATCGCCGCTATGTTTGTGATTTGTCCAATCAGATGATTTTGTGTGCAGTTCAATATGTCCCGCCCATATTGTGTCATTTACCCTGATTTTTGCATTGTTGAAATCCGGGCCCTGGTTGGTATTGATGAATCCCGGATGCAGGATCGTTAAAGATTCGCCTGCTGTAGTGGTTAATTCATTTTTATTGAAATACTGTAGCTGCCAGATGTATTGCAGAAGGCGTTCTGTCATGGAAAAGTTTTTAGGGTAAAGATGTAGAAGCGAACCAGCCGGTTATCGAGAACTAATTTACTGAATACATTTCAACTTTTAAAACATTTCGTAATGACCCTATTGCTGTAATTGTTCGAGAGCTTTTACAACCCTGCTAACGGGTAAGCCCATTACGTTATAAAAATCACCGGATACAGATTTTATACCTACTACGCCGATCCATTCTTGTATGGCATAAGCTCCAGCCTTATCGTAGGGCTTGTACTTATCTACATAAAATTCAATTTCGGCTATTGACAATGGATGAAAATCAACATCAGTAGTATCGGAAAATGCTATTTCTCTATCATTGAAAAAGATGACCACGCCAGTAATTACCTGGTGTTTATTCCCGGAAAGGTGCTGAAGAATAGCGATTGCATCTTCACGGTTTTTTGGTTTACCAATTATTCTTTTTCCCAGCACTACAATGGTGTCTGCTGCCAAGATTGGTTTTGATGGTCGGACATACTGCTTAACTGCAAGCGCTTTATTTCTTGCAATATGTATTGCTACCTCCTGTGGTGGTAAATGTGGCGGATACGATTCGTCTGTTTCCTGCACAATTATTTCAAACGAAACTTCTGCCCATTCAAGTAATTGCTTGCGCCTGGGCGATTGTGAAGCAAGAATAATTCCTGATTTCTTTGATGATGAACTATCCATTGATAAATAAAGCAGTTTTAAAAACCGTGTACTCTGAATAAAAACATTGACAATATTCCTGTTAGCATTACCAGCTTAACCAAGGAGCTGATACGGTGATATTGCGGAGGTGTTTGGGCAATATAAAATAATTGAAGTATTCGCAAAAGCGGGATGATCACCAACAGCAATATATAAACCGCACTTGGCCACCAGCCGATTTGTAAAACGTAAAATTGTACAATCAACAAAGCTCCTATCAATACAACCAACCACACGCCTACAAATACTTTTGCCGCAGGCACTCCCCATACAACCGGCATTGTTTTACAATTGTACCTGCTATCACCCTCTAAATCTTCAATGTCTTTTACCACTTCCCTGATGAGTGAAATGATAAACGCAAACCCTGCGTACAAAGCAGCAAATTTATAAATGGTGTGCATGCCATTACTTATTTCGGGTAGTTGCAGTGGATTTAATGTAATGGTAGTATGGGTAGCAAAATAAAGTACCAGCACTGTCCATGCAGTGAGGCTTGAGATAATAATATTACCTGTGAGCAGTTTCTTTTTGAAAGTGGTGGAATACACCCATAGCAGCAATGCACAAACTACGTTTGCTATAATAATAATAAAACTTGTCTTTAGTGAAATATACAGGCTTATTGCAAGGCCAGCTAAGGTAATAAGCAAATGGAGAAATATGGCCCAGCGCCGGTTAATGATCTTTTGCAGCACCATCTTATCGGGCTTGTTTACCTGGTCGATATTGATGTCGAAATAATCATTGATAATGTAACCCGCAGCGGCAATAAGTACAGATGCGGTCACGAGTAAGTAAAAAACCTGCGTTGTTAATTTATGTTGAAGCTGGAAATAATCGGCAGGTAAGGAAGGAAGAATTATACAATAGTAAAAAAGGATTTGAGTAAGCGCAATGAAAATAAGATTGGGCCAGCGGATGAGACGGAAAAAGGCGGATAATAATTTCATGCTGTTATTTCAGTTACTAAATTATGCATTGTACTGAATATACTCCTTCCATTACTTAACCCTGAGATTATTTGGAAGTAACAGAAGTATCAAGATCCCAATGGCCATTCAATTTTAAAACTTTTTCAATCACATCCCTGCCGCATCCTTTGCCACCAGGGAAGGCCGAAATGTATCTCGATATTTGTTTAATCTCCGCGACAGCATCTGAAGGGCAGCATGGCAATCCCACCATTTGCATCACCACATAATCGGGTATATCATCGCCCATGTACATGATCTCTTCCCATTGCAACCCATACTGCTCCACGTATTGAAGCAGCGTATCTTTTTTATTGTGCACTCCCATAAAAACGTCGTGAACGCCGAGCCGTTGCAGCCGGTCGCTTACCGGGCCAGAAGTACCACCCGAAATAATGGCCACCCGGTATCCTTTTTTTATGGCAAGCTGTAATGCATATCCATCCTTGCTGTTCATATTTCGGGCCATGTCGCCACCCTGTAATATCACCAAAATATCTGTTGCCAATACGCCATCCACATCAAATACGAATGTTTTTATCGGCTTGAATAAATGGAGGATATTCATTAACTAAGGATTATTGCTTTGGAAAAATTGTGATAAATTGGATAGTCGCGTAAATACGAAAGAGCAAAAGAAAAGATTATTTTTGATTATCTCTCCATTCATACACCCAACTGCTTTGGATCATCTCGAGATGTCCCTCGGTGCTTTGATCCTGCTTGCCCTCAAATCTTGGAATCTCCATCACCCATTTGTGCAGATCAGTAAAGCGAATGCGATAAATTTTACTTTCATTAAAATCATCACCAAAACGTTCATACAGTTTCATAGCAATATCTTCATAATCGCTCCAATTAATGGGGGGTTCGAAAGTCATACGGGGAATTTGAAAATTTGAAAATTTGAAAATTGCTCAATGTTAGACACCTCCTAAATAAATCATTAAGCGTAAAGTCGATGAAGCAATTATTTATGTTGACCTAAATAGTCGCAGCATTGTACTGAAAAGAGAAATTTTACGTAATGAGTGAATTTTTATCTTTTCAATGGTAAAATCTTAAATATTTACTGCTCAAATATTTATTGTATGTGATAATTTTCATATTGAGCAATTTTCACATTGAGTCATTAACACTATTCTCCCAAAAACTGTGTCTGATCAGGAAGAGTTACTACAATTTCACCGCTGCCTTCCTGCAATACGCACTGGCAACCCAGCCTGGAATTTATGCGTGGATTAACTGCCCTGTCAATAAAATCCTCTTCTTTATCAGATAACTCTTCTAAAAAATCCTCGCCTCCTTCCACATATATATGACAGGTACTGCATGCACAAACTCCGCCACAGTTATGATGCAGTTCAATATCATTTATCAATGCAACTTCAAGTAAAGATTGCCCATCCTCCACGTTTTGCAAAGTAATTGGTGAAAGACCTTTTTGTTCAAATTTATAAGTAACCGTATACATATTTTGCGAAGTTCGGGCTGCAAACCTACTGTAGAATTACCATTTTAGGAAAACTTAGTTTAAGGAACGGCATTTGCTAGATACATTATGTTTAATTTGCTTCGTTATGCCTAAGCCTTATTTTTAAAAAGGCATCAATAATAACCTGTAATACTTTTTATGAAAAAAAATTTAACACGATCATTAATTGCCTTTGTAGGCTTATTTGTTTGTTTAGAAGCGTGCAATAATGAGGGGGAAAAGAAAACTGAACCAATCGCTAAGAAAGATTCTGTTGTTGTTGAGGAAAAAGTAGCCGAACCAAAAAGAGCTCCAGTCATCAACATCACTGATACCCTCTCTGTAAAAAGAATTGTATTGATAATGAAAGACAGCGCAACAACAATGGAAAGGATCAGCGTAAAGCTGGGAGAAATTTATGGAAAAATCAGTGTGGTTGTAAAGAAAAACAATTTGAAAACTACCGGCGCACCAATGGCGTGGTACAGAACACAAAAAGCACCTTACTTTTTTGAAGCAGGAATACCAGTAGACAAAAGGCCTTCCAAAATAACATCCGGAGTACAGGTAAAAGAAACAGGAGTGGATAGCGCCATCGTGGCTCATTTTTATGGGCCTTACGATCTTTTACCACAGGCGTATCATGCGGTAAAGGAGATGTTGAAGGATCGTAAAAAGAAATTAAAATCACCGCCTTACGAAATTTATGTGGATGATCCTGTAGACAGCACAGGAAAGGCAAAAGATCCGTATAAAGTACAAACTGATATTGTATTTCCGTGGAAGTAACGAATTAATAATTCATGATGCTGTCAGACATTTTCAGATAAATATTTCTAAGCGCCGGATGTACTGATAATTCTCTCAGATGTTTATCCAGTGTAGTAATATCTTTTCTTACTGCCGGCCCCGTCTGCATATCCGCGGGCAAATGATGCTTTAATCGTAAAGCCGTTTCCTCAATCAGCGGAAGCAACATTTTGAAATCCAACCCTTCTTTATCACAATAATCGGCTGCAAGCATATACAGGTGATTAGTGAAGTTGCTGACAAATACCGCAGCTATATGCAGCTTCAAACGTTGCGCATCCGTAGTTGGTGTAACGGAGGAAGAAATAGTTAACGCAAATTTTTCAATCATCGATATTGTTTCCGATGAGTTGCCATCAATGAGTAAAGGAATGTTAAGTTGCAGATCGGGATTTTCTTTTCGTAAACTTTGCAAAGGATATATTACTCCATAATTATCAGCCGAATTTTTAAGTACATCCATTGGAACGGCCCCGGCCGTATGCAACACCAGTTTATCACCAAACTTGCAGGACTGATCAATCTCATTCAATGCTCTGTCAGTTACGGCCAATAAATATATATCTCCCTCGCTGCTAATTTTTTCTTTATCAGTTGTAAAAGTTGTTTCAAGTACTGCAGCCAATGATCCGGCATGCTCAACATTCCGGCTTACTACCTGTATAATATCATGGCCTGCCTTTTTTATAAGTCTGCCCAAAACACTTGCTACATTTCCGGAACCGATGATTACTACTTTCATAATGTATCTTTGAAAAAATGAAATTAAAGCACAAAATAGCAATTGGATATATCCGTGCAAAGTTTAAAATGCTAACAATGTTCTCTAAACGCAGAGCCGCTGAAAAAGCTTTTGACTTATTTTGTACGCCCTTTATGAAGGCAAGGGTAAGGGTACCAACTATTTTTGCACAGGCAGAGCCACTGCATTTTGAGCTGAATGGTCTAAAGATAAAAGGTTTTCGCTGGAACCACAATAAACCGCATAAAGTCCTCATCCTGCACGGCTTTGGTTCTGCCGCACATAAGTTTCATCAATACATTGCGCCGCTGTTGGAGAAAGATTATGAAGTGCTGGCATTTGATGCACCGGCCCACGGAACCAGTGAAGGCACCCGGATAAATGCTGTTGACTACAGCGACATGATAGAAGCTGTGATAAAATTATATGGACCTGTAAATAGTTTTTTGGCACACTCCTTTGGCGGGATTGCATTAAGCCTCGCTCTTGAAAAATTAGTACACAATGAAGATACCAGGATAGCATTGATCGCTCCCGCGACAGAAACCCGGAGCGCTGTGGATGGAGCTTTCAGCATGCTCCGCATAAAAGATGAAGAAGTGAGGCAGGAATTTGATAAAATTATTTTTGAAATAAGCGGCCAAAAAACTGAATGGTTTTCAATTAAACGAGCCTTGCAAAATATCAAGGCAAAAATACTTTGGATACATGACGAAGATGATGATATCACTCCTTTAAAAGATGCTTTAAAAATTAAAGAACAAAATTTACCTAACGTAGAATTCGTAATAACCAAAGGTCTTGGGCATCGAAAAATTTACGGTGATCTTCTTATAAAAACCAAGGTATTGGAATTCCTCTAAGCACTCCTGCCTTTCGCCCTGCTTTCTACAAAATATTTTGATTTTTCAATTTTAAACTAATATTGCACTTTGGCGTTAACCAAAAAAAATTGCCGGATTTTACATCGTATATAGATGTAATGCATGATAGCAGTGGGTTTTGCCGGTATGTGAATTTTTAAATATATTTCCTAAAAACGATTTGCTTCCACAGTTTTCAAGCGGAGCTAAATATAAATATTGATTATGGCGAAGAATCTTTTAATAGTGGAGTCCCCTGCGAAAGCTAAAACAATTGAAGGAATATTGGGAAAGGATTTTGAAGTAAAGAGTTGCTTTGGTCATATCCGTGACCTTGAAAAAAATGACATGGGTATTGATATCAACAATAATTTTAAGCCCAAGTATATCGTTCCTGCGGATAAGGAAAGAGTTGTAAAAGAATTAATTGCCATCGCAAAAAAAAGTGATGAAGTATGGCTGGCATCGGATGAGGACCGTGAAGGTGAAAGCATCAGTTGGCATTTGGCAGAAGTATTAAAACTTGATCCTAAAACAACCAAGCGAATAGTGTTTCATGAGATCACCAAACCTGCAATACAAAATGCAGTAAAAACTCCGAGAACAATTGATATGAACCTCGTGAATGCACAACAGGCACGAAGGGTTGTGGATCGTATCGTTGGCTTTGAACTAAGTCCTGTTTTATGGAGAAAGATCGGCATGAGCGGCGGACTCAGCGCTGGCAGGGTGCAGAGTGTAGCAGTAAAATTAATAGCAGAATTAGAAAGAGAGATCAACCAGTTCAGTACGGTGAGCAGCTTTAAAATAGAGGCTTCACTCGCTGCAACTGATAATAGTAACCGTACAGTCAATTTTAAAGCAGAAGGCGCAAAACACAATGAAGTTGCCGATGCAGAAAAATTTCTTCAAAGCTGTATTGCCGCTGATTATACCGTAAGAGATATCCAGGTAAAGCCAGGCAAACGTACTCCTGCCGCACCTTTCACTACGTCTACGTTACAACAGGAAGCAAGCCGCAAATTAGGATATGGCGTAAGCAAAACCATGTTGCTTGCTCAAAGATTGTACGAAAGTGGAAAGATCACTTATATGCGTACCGATAGCGTGAACCTTGGCGAAACGGCCATGGATGCCATCAAAGAAGAGATCACCAAAAGCTTTGGAGACAAATATTTGCAGGTTCGCAAATACAAAAATAAAAGTGAAAGTGCACAGGAAGCGCATGAAGCTATCCGCCCAACCTATATGGAAAATCGCTCGGTAAATGATCCCGAACTTAACCGCCTGTATGAACTGATCTGGAAACGAACCATTGCTTCGCAGATGAGTGATGCAGAATTCGAAAGAACCATTGCAAAGATCAATATCAGCACCAATAAAGAAGACCTCACAGCTACAGGCGAGGTTTTAAAATTCGATGGATTTTTAAAAGTATATATTGAAAGCAGGGATGATGAAGAAGATGAAGAAGAAGGCAATGAAAGCAGGCTGCCAAATTTAAATGTTGGCCAGGTGCTTGCTTTCAATCACATGACGGCAACAGAAAGATTTACCAGGCATCCGGCAAGATACACCGAGGCTTCGCTGGTAAAGAAACTGGAAGAGCTTGGCATTGGAAGACCAAGTACTTACGCACCTACTATCTCTACTATCATCAAAAGAAATTATGTAGAGAAAAAAGATAAGGATGGAGTTAAACGTAGTTTCCGGGTGTTGCAATTGATGAACAATAACATTGAAAAAATATTAGAACAGGAAAACACCGGTGCTGAAAAATCAAAGCTGTTTCCAACAGATCTTGGATTGGTGGTGACCGATTTTTTGAACCAGCATTTCACCAAGGTGATGGATTATTCTTTTACGGCTAACATCGAAAAAGAATTTGATGAAATTGCGGAAGGCAAAATGGCGTGGACGCAAATGGTGAAAGATTTTTATACTCCCTTTCATATCGGTGTGGCACATACGCTTGAAACGGCAGAGCGTGCTGTTGGTGAAAGAGTATTAGGAGTAAGTGAAGATGGAAAACCGATCATTGCAAGAATGGGACGCTATGGACCAATGGTACAGATAGGCGCACAAAATGACGAAGAAAAACCTCGCTTTGCAAAATTAAAGGCAGGACAGAGCATTGAAACTATTTCTTTAGACGAAGCGCTGGAACTATTCAAATTGCCAATTAGCCTGGGAGAACACGATAACCTGGAAGTGAGTGTTAATATAGGCCGGTTTGGCCCTTATGTAAAATGGGGTGAACAGTTTGTGTCGATACCAAAAGGCGAAGACCTTTTTAACATTGACCTGGGCCGTGCAATCGAGATCATCAATGCAAAACAAAAAGAAGATGCGCCCATAGCATGGTTTGATGAAAAGCCTGTAACCAAAGGCAAGGGCCGCTTTGGACCATTCATTAAGTGGAATGATCTCTTCATTAATATACCTCGTGCTTACAATTTCGATCAGCTCACACAAAAGGATTGCGAGGAACTGATAGAAAAAAAACTGGAAAAGGAAGCTACGCGTTTTATCCGTCAATGGCCAGCGGAAAAAATATCCATTGAAAACGGGCGCTGGGGACCATTCATCCGCTTTGGTAAAAAAATGCTGAAGCTGGGACAAAATAAATCCAACACGAAATATACGCCCGAAGAACTGGCATCAATAGAACTTGATGAAGTAAAAAAAATAATTCTGCACCAGGATCCAAAAGCCTTTGACAAAAAAGCGCCTGCGAAAAAGAAGAAGGCGGCTGCGAAGAAAAAATAACGGCATAATGTGAAAATTGCTCAATGACTCAATTGCTCAATTGTGCTGCTGCAACGTCTTAATTCTGGGCCGAACTTTTTTTGTTATCAAATTTTTTAATTGCATAAGTGGCATTCACTACCGGTTACTTAAGGTTGCTGGTTTTATTTGTTGCCCAAGGCTATGACCGTACAAGCGCCGAATGATCGGATGAAAAACAAATGCCAGGTACAAAATCAAACACCAACAATTTGATTACTATAAAGAAATTATAACACTGACCGGTACTAAGTTCCCCTTCAGGGGACAGGGGCATTGTATGGGCTGGCCATGTTTAAACACACCTGTGGAAAATTTTAGCTTCCTTTTATAATTTCATTTAACGAAATTCATTTTTTAAAAATAGTCTTGGTAGAAAATAAAGAAATATCAGCGCTTTTTCATTTGATCGACGACCCCGATGACGAGGTGTACAGCACCGTTAGTACGAGGATCATTTCTTTCGGAAAAGCCATCATTCCTAATCTTGAAAACTTATGGGAGAATACCCAAAATGAAGAGATACAGGAACGAATTGAAACGATCATCCACAAATTACATTTCAGGGACCTTACCGAAGATTTCATTAATTGGAAAAATGGCAGTTGCGAATTATTGCAGGGAGCATTATTAGCTTCCCGATATTATTATCCTGAAATGCAGGCTACACCCGCCTTGCAGGAAATTGAAAAGCTCCGCAGAAATATATGGCTTGAACTTAACAACTATCTTACACCGCTTGAGCAAGTAAATGTGATCACCAGTATCCTGTATAATTATTACAAACAAAAGGGTGTTGAGATATCCTATAGCCAACCGGAAGATTTCCTGATCACCAAAACTTTGGAAACTAAGAAAGGCAATGCTATCAGTAATGGAATTCTCTATTTGGTGCTTTGTGAATTGCTCGACATTCCCGTAAGGGCAACCAATATTCCAAGGCAATTCATACTGGCGTATTTTGATCCGCAATACCAGTTTATGAAACCCGGCGGCGCCGTAAGTGAAAAGATCGGCTTTTTTATCGATCCTTTAAATGGGCAGATCTATTCACATAAGGATGTTGAGAGTTATTTCAAACGTATTTCCGTACCTCCTACACCATCTTACTTTCGCAAGCTAACCAACATAAGGGTGATACAATTTTTGCTGGAAGAACTTAGCAAATGTTTTGACAACGATCGCAATCGTTATAAAATGGAAGAGCTTTTATCGCTTGCAAAATTATTAGATGAATGATTGGGGTTAATTGTGAATGGTGAATATTAACCATTTGACTATGGACCATTGACGATTGACCATTGATTATTGACAATAGACTATTGACCATTGACGATTGACCATTGACCATTGACAATTCACAACTATGATCAGCTTTGAAGATTTTGAAAAGATAGAGATCAGGGTTGGAACCATTATAGAAGTAAATGATTTTCCCAATGCAAAAAAACCTGCCTACCAACTCGCTATTGATTTTGGATCCGTAGGTATAAAAAGATCCTCTGCACAAATCACCAGCTTGTACAATAAAGAACAATTGCTTAATAGGCAAGTGATCGCAGTGGTAAATTTTCCGCCAAAACAAATTGCTAATTTCTTCAGTGAATGTTTAGTACTGGGTGTTTACAATGAGAACGAAGAAGTGGTGTTATTACAGCCGGAAAGGGCCGTTGCAAATGGTTGCAAGATTGGTTAAGCACCAAAGCTTTTACACTTTGTGAAACTTTTCAAGAAACGAGCTTACCTTTTTGAAGTTGTTTTTGTTCAATGCAAAAAAATGATTTCTGCCCTCTTTCCTGCATTCAATCAACTCGCTTTCCGACAACAATTTGATATGGTGAGAACAAGTAGGTTGTGAAAGACCGGTGAGCCCCTGAACATCGCCGCAACATATTTCACCCCTGCGTGAAATTTCCTGAAGAATAGATAAACGGCATGGATCTGCAATGGCGTTCATTGCTTTTTCTATAAATTTATGATCAGTTTTAATGGTGTTCATACTTGCCGGTGTTTCCGATTCAAAGAAATTGTATTTTAGGCAATCCAACAAACATTCATCCAAATTTTTCAATATATTTTTAATGGGCATACAAACTGCTTTGTTTGAATCACCTTTAGGTACACTCATCATAAAAGTAAGTGAAGCAAACTTACATGCTGTGCTTTTTACAAATTCATTAAAGCGGCCGCTGACGGCGGAAAATACTTCCGTTGAATCCCATCATTCGCATGTGCTAATGGATGAATGTAAAAAACAACTGGAAGAATATTTTGCAGGAAAACGATTACAATTTGATCTGCCCGTTCAACAAGAGGGCACTCCCTTTCAGCAAAGTGTTTGGGCAGCACTACTAACAATACCTTATGGACGAACCATTAGCTACCTGGAGTTATCTAAACGGATCGGCAATGTGAAAGCCACAAGGGCAGTGGGCACTACCAATGGCAGCAACCAGGTCAGTATCATCGTTCCCTGCCACCGCGTTATTGGAAGCAACGGCGATCTAACAGGCTATGGCGGCGATCTCTGGCGAAAGAAATGGCTGCTCGAACATGAGGACAAGTTCGCAAACGGTGTTCAAACATTATTTTGATTTTTTTAACTCAGCGGAATTTGATGGTATGCTTCTTGCGTGCTATCTTGTTCAAAAAAAATACGTAAATGAAAAAATTATTCTCAATCGTTTTAGGAAGTGTGGCCTTTTTAGTTACTTCGGCTTACACTATCCAGGCAATTATTAACTGGCAAATTGATAACGAAAAATCACAGGTTAAATTTGTAATGCAGGCTCATGGCCAGGAATTGATCGGAAGCTTTACAGGAGTAAAAGGAGACGTAAAATTTGACGCCGCCGACCTTGACAATTCATCCTTCAATTGCTCTATCGATGTATCAACCATCAACACTGGCAACGACAAGCGTAATGGACACCTGAAAGGCGCTACCTGGTTCGATTCGGCTGCGTACCCTGTGATAACTTATGTCTCAAAAAAGATCTCTCCTGCTGCCGGCGGTTATGTTGCAGAAGGCACCCTTACAGCTAAAGGAGTTTCAAAAGACGTTACCATTCCGTTTACATTTTCCGGTGATAATACTGCAGGAGCTTTCAAAGGTTCTTTCACTATCAAACGTAGTGAATATGGAATCGGGAAAGTAGATGCTGAAGTTGGTGATGACGTAACTATCAAACTGGATATACCAGTTAACAAAGCAAATTAATTACCGGTAGTTCAATAAAATACCTTTCGGGTAATCGATTAAAATTTATTATAAATACCAGGCAAACAGGGATACTTTACAAAGTATTCCTGTTTTTATTTTGAGCCCCGCATATCAGCCGAACTGAAGGTAAGCGGCATCAGGTTTCTCGCTGTTTCTACAATATATACTTCCCCCTCCATTCCGCTCAAGATCAGGCGTATCGGGTGTTTCATGCGTTCTTCATATTCGCATAAACTTTGCCGGCAAATACCGCAGGGCGAAATAGGATGGCTGCTATCTCCACCCAGGTTATTATAGCTGACTGCTATTGTTTCAACTGGTATTCCGGGGTATTGAGAGGCTACCGATGAAAGTAAAACCCGCTCGGCACAAATACCAACCGGGTAAGATGCATTCTCCTGGTTAGTCCCCGCAACGGTAACGCCGTTTGCTAACTGCCCCACAGCGCCCACCTGGAAATTTGAATAAGGTGCGTAAGCGCCACTGGTCGCTTTTCTCGCTGCATCTAATAAAGTTCCATCGGCAGCATTAAGCTCCGCAGATGAACCGTAAACTTCCACCGAAAATTGGATATCTTTTTTTTGCATAAACTCATTTTAGCTTTAAGTGAATTCTATAAATTTCCTTTGCTATTTCAACATTAATACCGGAATATCCATAAAAATATTGTGGTCACCAGCGTTTGTTTTTCATAGCAGCAGTGTTGCGTCGCACTCGTGTACAGTTTAAGCTTTGGGCAGCATTACAGACCTTTTATGTAAACACCAATCAACCTAAAATTATCATTTCCATTTACATTTTAATGCCCCAGATCAATGTATAAAAAAACCTCCGGCATTGCTGCGGGAGGATAAAGTTATTTGGCGCTAAAAAATTATACCAGCTACCATCAATCTATTTGATGGAATTAAAAATGCGTTTCCATCTCGGCCCTTTTTCCCAACTGAACCATATCAGCGAAGCTTTCCCCACCACGTGATCTTCCGGTACAAAGCCCCAATAGCGGCTATCCAGCGAGTTATGACGGTTATCACCCATCAGCCAATAATAATTCATTTTAAAAGTATAGCTCGTTGCTTCTTTGCCATTCACAAATATTTTCCCGCCCCGATTCTCCAACTCGTTTCCCTCGTAAGTACTGATGCACCTTTCATACCGGATATAATTATCAGGAGTCAATGGAATTGAAACGCCTTTTTTCGGAATCCATATCGGGCCATAGTTATCTATGCTATAACGGGCTGTTGTATCATAAT
>JBDSAP010000080.1:0-5736 GCA_039922055.1 Ferruginibacter sp. | reverse complement strand
AATTACATCATCCAGCCTTGTGCCGGATATAGCAAGTAACTGCCACTGATCCCTGATGCCGCTGGTATGATTTAATAGATGTTGGATGGTGATCTTTTGTTTAAGGTCCGGAAACCACGGTAGCCATTTGTGTATATCATCGCTGAGGCGAAGCTTGCCCTGTTGCGCCAGTAAAATGATTGACCATGCTGTAAATTGTTTGGACACGGAAGCCATGTGAAAGATAGTGGCGGGCGTGTTGGCAATGGTATATTCAAGATTTGCTGAGCCGTATCCTTTTGCGAAAACAAGACTATCACCGATTACAATGCCCACAGCGCAACCCGGCACAAACGGATTATGCCATTGCGCATATATGCTGTCGATCTTTTTTATTGTAGAGTCCGGCAATGCCTGGCTGAATACAGTTGAGGTGAGCAGGGAAATGAACACTAAAAGCGACAAAAGTTTTACATGCGATCTCATAAATTTATTTTGACTATGATGTGAAGCTGGTTGCAGGCATTGAAATTTTTAATCTGACACGATGCTGTTAGATTTGCCGGAAATGTTACGAAGATAAAAGATAAATTGCACCATGTGGGATAGGGCATTTACCGCTGAACAAAAAAAATGGCGGCATGAAATATAACGAACTCATCTTTCGTTAATAGTATATCGGTTGAGATGGGTGGATTGTTATCTACACTCAATAGATGCTTTCTGCTACAGATTGTTTGTGGTCAAATAATTATTTTGCTAATTCAGGTTGTCTTTCGATATCTATATGAACCAATATTATACCACTTGATGAACCTTTACGAAAAAAAATATCGCTATGGTAATTTATTGATTCGTCTCTATCCGCACAAAAGTCTTTTACTATGTTTTTTGCTGATCTCTTGTTTGCTAACTGCCCAGCAATCGCCCGTTAAATTCACACATCTCACCAACCTCGATGGCCTATCACGAAGTACTGTAAAGGTGATGCTGAAGGACAAGTATGGCTTCATGTGGTTTGGTACGCAGGAAGGATTGAACCGTTATGATGGCTATAATTTTAAGGTGTATCGGCACCAGGTAAAAGATTCCCATAGTCTTCGCCGAAGTAATATCATTTCGCTGCATGAAGACCGGCAGGGCGTTTTATGGGTGGGTACAGCGAATGGTGCATTAAGTATGTACGACAGAAAGCATGATTGCTTTGTTCATTATAAAGAAAGTTCGGGTGATTTCGCAGGTTTAAGCCAGGCTTCCGTAACTGCTATCTACGAGGACAAACAAGATAACTTATGGGTAGGTACGTACTGGAAGCTCAACCTCCTGGACCGTAAAACCGGGAAGGTTACTCAATTTGGACATGATAGCAAGGATGATGAAAGTATCAGCAGTGATGGCGTCAGTTGTGTTCTGGAGGATAGTAAAAATAATTTGTGGATCGGCACATCCGGCGGACTCAATTTGCTGAATCGCAAAACAAATAAATTCACGCATTACCTGCATCGGGACGATGACCCACTTAGTATCAGTGACGACGGCATTACTGTAATTAAAGAAGATAGTCTTGGGCGCCTTTGGATAGGTACAAAAAATGGGCTGAATTTATTTAACAAGGAGAATGGGTCGTTTTCACGTTTCACCCATGATCCTGCTGATGCGGCTTCCTTAGGAAATAACCAGATTTCCGCGATTGAAAATGAAGACAATGGGAAATTGTGGATCGGTACTTCGAATGTGCTGGACATTTTTGATACTGACAAAAGAACTTTTAACCACTTCTATAACAACCCGGATGATCCGGCATCACTGGCTGTGAACGCCAGTGTTAGTTCTATGTTGAGGGATAAGGAAGGAATACTCTGGGTTGGTACCTCCCAGGGTGGCATCAATAAATACGACAAATACCTCACTTACTTTGATGTTTATAGAAATCATTCGTCAGACCCTCGAAGTGTAAGCTTTAATACCATTACAGGTTTTGCTGAAAAGCCCGATGGTGATATCTGGATATCCACTTCTGGTGGCGCCTTGAATTTATGGGAAAGACCGACCGGGTATTTTAAACGCTTTAACCCTGATCCCCGTAGTAAAGATTCGCTAGCCAACTGGGGGCTTTTATGCCTTGCTCAAAGTAAAAAAACAAACTACCTCTACATTGGCAGCTACGGCAGCGGTATGGACCGCTACGATTCCAAAGCACGCATCTTTAAGCATTATACAAAGGGCGATTCTGCCACCCAGTTGAACAACGATGCTGTATACGCGATCTTCGAAGATAGTAAAGGAAATATCTGGATGGGTACGAATGGGGGAGGGATCAATGTGTTAAATGATTCAACAGGCATCATTACCAAATATGTAAATGATCCAAATAATCCAAACACACCCTCGGGCAATTTTATACGATGTTTTTATGAGGATAAAAAAGGCAGGGTGTGGGCTGGCTCGTCAACTGGTATTAGCCAATACGATCCGGTAAAAAAAATCTTTACCCGGTATGATCTTAGCAACACGGCGTTAGAAAGTGATATGATCACGTGTCTGTATGGAGATAAGCACGGAAATATATGGGTGGGAACCATCGGCGGAGGACTCAACCTGCTGGACCCGGATACAAAAAAACTGGTCATCTACACTGTTGTTGACGGTTTACCGGATAATACCATCAACAGCATTATAGAAGATGATAACGGATACTTATGGCTAAGCACCAACAATGGTATTAGCCGCTTCGATACGCAGAAAAAATTCTTTAAGAACAGCGGCTTGTACAATGGTATTCAAAGCTTCGAATTCTCCCTGGGTGCTGGTCTTAAAACAAGTAAAGGTGAAATATTATTTGGTGGTGTAAACGGCTTCAATGCATTCAACCCGAGCAACCTGGTGGAGAACAGGAATATTCCCCCGATTGTATTTACTGATTTTAAAGTATTCAACAAATCTGTTACAGTTGATGAACCGGGGTCTCCTTTGAAAGAAAATATCGGGCAAACAAAGGAACTTGCCTTATCGTATCAGCAATCGATCTTCACCATTGAGTTCGCAGCGCTTGGGTTTACTGCACCTGAAAAAAATCAGTATTCGTTTATGCTGGAAGGGGTTGATAAAAAGTGGAATACAGGTTTTCAGCGGTCGGCAACCTATACCAACCTCGATGCTGGTGAATATACTTTCAGGGTAAAGGCAAGTAACAATGATGGCTGGTGGAGCAAGGATTCAATTATTAAGATCATCATTATACCGCCATTTTGGAAAACATGGTGGTTTATTTCATTGGTTGTAATTATAATTGCCAGCGCCATTTACTTAATTTATCGATTTCGGGTAAACGCAATTAACGCACAAAAGATATTGCTGGAGCAACAGGTATCCGAACGTACGGAAAGCCTGGCCAGCATGACACAAAATGAAAGGGCTGCCCGCCACGAAGCTGACCAGGCAAATATAGAACTGGGAAAAAAGAATAAGGAGCTCGAGCAGTTTGCTTATGTAGCTTCTCATGATCTGCAAGAGCCGTTGCGCACTACCAGCAGTTTTGTTGAAAAATTTCAAACCCAATACCAGGGTAAGCTGGATACGAATGCTGACAAATACCTCGCTTACATTGTACAATCCACAGACCGGATGAGGGTGCTTATAAAAGACCTGCTTGATTATTCACGTATTGGCGCCAGGCAAAATCTCGAAAGAGTTGATTGCAGTGTTTTGCTGAACGAAGTGTTGGCTGATCTTGGCACGGCGATCGAAGATGCACATGCTCATATTGAAGCTTGTCCATTGCCGGTGGTGGAAGGATATTCTACTGAGCTAAAAGGGTTGTTCCAAAACCTCATTTTAAATGCTGTCAAGTTTCGTAAAAAAGATACGCATCCGCAGATAAAGGTTTGTGTAAAAGACAACAATGACCATTGGGAATTTTCCTTTGCAGACAACGGCATCGGTATAGACGAACAATACAGCGACAAAATATTCATCATATTTCAGCGGCTCCATACCAGGGCAGAATACCAGGGCTCCGGCATTGGCTTGTCGCATTGCAAAAAGATAGTGGAACTTCACAATGGCAAAATTTGGGTGAGATCTGCACCTGGCCAGGGCAGCACTTTTTACTTTACCATTCCAAAAAAAATCAAGCACGAAACAAAAGCTTAAATCTGTCCTGCTTATCGATGATGATGATTGATCGCTTCTGATAATCGATTTCTGCAAATTATAATCACAGATGCCATGTTTTTTTCTTATTCGCTGACCATACCTCGCTTAAAATGTTTTTCATAATTGGGCTCTTCTCCGTTTGCGACCCAATCGTTATTGACCTTTAAACTTTGTTTAATGGTAAGCTGATCAATTGGAATCCTGCCGTTGCCCGCTGCCCATAACTCCTGTTGCCTCGTTATTGCTTCCGGCAAGTCTTGTTTTGTTAATCCGCCGGATGATTGTTTGCTTTTACCAGCCTTTTGTTTTTGTTGTTGAGCTGGTTGCTCCTTTGTTTTGGCTGAACTTGATTTTTCGTTTTTGTTGTTGCTCTTATCGTTTGACATAAAAAAATATCTAATGATGAACAAAAAAGATAAACGATAGCCGGCTTGAAACCAGCTCGTAGGCTAATTTTAATACTGCCACTTTATTGTTACAAATTTATTGGTGGTTGTTTTCCGTGTTGTGTCCATAAGGTATCAAATATAAACTCCTTGTATCGTCTTTGAAAGTCTTGGTCAGTCGAAAATTTCTTGAATATCTCTGTCTGCGTAAACAAATATTGTTGCATTAATTCCTCCACTTTTTTGTCCGATGATATTTTTGCGTTTTGCTTGTCGGGTGAAGTGTTAATAGCATCCATTATTTTATCGTCGGCTTTCATATCCGCAGGAATCTGTTGCGTTAAAATCTCATTTACCTTGTCTTTGTCTGTCCAGTCTATGTCTCCAAAACGTTGATTAAAAGCGTTCAGAATATTTTCCAAGGTATCCAACTCTGATGCTGATTTGCCACCACCAACGCCAACCGGAATTGGAGTTACAAATCCAGGACCATCGTCCATTAATACATGCTCTGTTCCTTGCTTGGCTGGTCGGTAACTGTCCATATCAATTGATTCAATGATGCCTTGTGCAAGGTCTTCGTTTTCGTCAATGATTAGTTTAGGCAATAAGTATTTCAGATACCACCAAAGTTGTTCCCAATACAAATTATTGAAGTCAAGTAATTTGGCTAAATAACTGTAGGTTCTAAGAAACGATTTTACTTTAATTTTAAGATCAATTTGCCTATCAACATTCAAATCAAATTTGAATATGTGAGCTGCTGAATCAATGATTGGGTCAAGAATGGATCTGTCAGCGTTACTTGAATACTTTTCAAAAAAATCTTTAACTACTTCTTCATTGTAGACTTCAAATTTCTCCAAAGCGTCAAGTAAGTCGTTTAGTTTATTCGGACTTGTTTCTTCACTTAAAATGGTAGAAGTAAAGTAAGGATCAAACGCTTCTTTTATTTCTCCCGCTGAATTGTAAAAGTCCAACACAAAAGTGTCTTTCTTCCAGGGCTTATAAGCCCTGTTTAAACGTGAAAGAGTTTGCACGGCTTGAACATCCCTTAATTTCTTGTCTACATACATTGTATGCAGTAGTGGTTGGTCAAAACCTGTTTGGTATTTATTGGCTACAATTAGAAAACGATATTGTTTTTTCTTAAAGTTTTTGGGAATGTCGGTTTTGAAGCTTTCAAAATTATTCATTCCTGTTTCGTCAAACTCAA
>JBDSAP010000079.1:0-61090 GCA_039922055.1 Ferruginibacter sp. | reverse complement strand
CCCTTAAACAACAAAAAGCAAAACCCTTTAAACAAATTAAATTTGTAGTACACAAACCGCCACCAAAAAAAATTGAAACGCAGCCTATTGCTCAATTTGGCGATTCTTAGCTGCAATGTGGGTTAAATTAAAATATTCAAATTAAAAATAAAATCGTGCAAAAAATAACTCGTAAAAAAGTGTGTTTGTAAATTGTAGCTGGAAGTTTCAAAACTTTAACGGCTCAATTTTATTTTTTAACAAAGCAAATGTAATTTGGTAATTTATGCAATTGGCTGGGACAAAATCTATGTGAAACCCGATGTTAGGGATTTGATTGTTTCTTATAAACTTTAAGGGTTGCACATGGTTGCAACATTATACAAAAACTCGCCTATCACACACAATTTTTTATATTTTAATTTTATTCTTCAGTATTTCCTTACATTTAATCCGAGATACCTGCTAATGCTCCCTTAACCCTTTATCCTTCTAAGCCTCCTGTTTTCCTGGGGATTATTCCACACATCTCATAACATTATTATTCATAAAAAAATTTGCCTGATGAAAAGAAGATTTCTTCTCTTAACACCCTTGCTTGCCCTTAGCTTCCTCTCACATGCACAAAGTGCATCGCCTGCAATTCCAACTGAAATTCAATTTAATGGTCACTCGATCCGTCTCTTCCAAACTTTAAATCACGGTTTTGGATACGACATTTATTACAAAAATGCTCTCGTTGTTCACCAGGATGTTAACCCGTATAATAAATCAACGGAAGGAATAAAAAACAAGGACGATGCAATTAAGACAGCGAAATGGCAAGTACTACATTTATCCCCGGCAGACCGCCAGCAAATGAAAAAACAGGCAATTCCTATCGAGGTAGCGCAGCAGCTAAATATCCAAACTAATTTATAAGACCCTAATAAAACTATTATGAGAAAAATATTCTTAGTTCTTTTTGCAGTATCAATTTACATTTCCGGAAGCGGGCAAATTGGTTTTCCGGATCTGTCTTTTGGAACCAACGGTTATATAAGTAGCGCTGCGGCTTCAAATGGAAGGCCATCTTTTCAAACGGCAAAGGCGGGCTTTATTGATGCCAATGGAAAAATTCTCCTGGCTTTACAGGTAGGCAATAAAACGGTAATTAATAAGCGGCTGCCTTCTGGTCTACCCGATTTAACTTATGGCAAGAATAGCTTTTCAGCGGCTGTTTCGCTAATTGTGACCTCCGCGGCTATGCAGGCAGATGGAAAGATAGTAGTTGCGGGAACTCCAAATGGAAGTGATGATTTCATGCTGGCCCGCTATAATACAGATGGTGAGTTGGACCCATCATTCGGTAATGCGGGCGTGATCATTGCATATCTGGGTTCCAGTATTGAGTTCCTTACTTCAGTGGCAATCACATCCAAGGGTGACATCATTGCAGGGGGAGGTACCCAGGTAAATGGTGTGGACCATTTCACGCTCGTACGTTTTACTGCCAACGGAATGTTGGACCATTCATTTGGGAACAATTCCATCTCCATCACAGATTTTGGACAACCGTCTCTTATTAACAAAATAGCGTTGCAAGCTGATGGTAAAATTGTGGCTACCGGAACTGTAGGTTCCTCTACCGGCGGCGACTTTGCAATTGCAAGATATAATGAAGATGGTAGCCCGGACCTAACCTTTAATTTCACCGGAAGAACTTCGGCTGATTTTGGATACATAGACAGGGCAAATGCTATTACGATGGATCCTGGTGGAAAAATATACGTTGGTGGAAATTCCCTTGATATTTCATTCAACCGTCACTTCAGAGTTGCCAGGTTTAATGCAGATGGTCAAATGGATTTGACTTACAATGGCGGGTCCGGGTCTGTTTCAACTGTTGGAAACTCGGATGATGTACTTACAAATATCATTTTACAAATTGACGGTACTATCATCGCTTCGGGGCACACCAATTTAAATACCGCTAGCTATGACATTGAAATAATTCATATTAACGAGGACGGAAAGATTGACAAAAACTTTGCTAACAATGGCTTGTTGCTTGCTGGTTCTGACACGCAAAGTGATGAAAGTTCCTTTTTGATTATTGATGCTAATGGAAAAATGCTCACAGGAGGATCGAGTACTGAATTTGTGCAGCCTGCTATATTTCGCTTCTCCTGCTTTCGTTTTAACGCCGACGGGACCCCTGATTTGGGTTTTGGAAACAAAGGTGTGTTACAAGATTTTTTACCGAATGGTTACTACGCTTATAATGCATTGTTTGTGCAGGCGGACGGAAAGTTGCTTGCAGCAAGTGAATCGAATGATCAAAATGGTTCAGCAATCTATTTGAGCAGGTTTGATGCTACAGGCAAACCGGATAACACCTACGGCCAAAACGGAATTAAAGCCTTAGGCTATGAAAGTGGCACTTCCTTTTTTCAACCGGACGGAAAATTACTTCGCACCAGTTACTCTCCAACCAATAACGGTGACATCGTCCTGTTAAGGTATAATGTTGATGGCAGCCCCGATGCGGGATTCGGGTCTGGAGGTAGAGTAATCACTGATTTGGGCGGCCTCGAATCAACAGGGCCTGTAGCATTCCAGGCTGATGGAAAAATAATAATGGGAGGATTTTCGAGAGATGCGAAAGGTACCGACTGGTTGATTGTCCGGTATAATTCAGATGGGTCCATTGATGGAAGCTTTGGTACCAGCGGATTTGTGAGAAAGGATAATATGATAGAAGAAAATATTCAATCTATCTGTATAACACCAACCGGCCAAATTGTTTTAGGAGGAACGGGTTTCACCTACCCTCCTGATTTCAGTTATCTTCATTTTGATATTTTGATCGCACGATTAAATCCTGATGGTTCATTCGATAAAAGCTTTGGCAATCAGGGAACACTAATAATAGATCGGGGTAACAACGAGTATTTGGGAGCACTTACAGTGCAGGATGATGGTAAAGTTTTATTCACCTATGGTATCAGTGGTGCATCTATCAATGAGAATTATGTTGAAAGACTTAACGCGGATGGTACCAATGACTTCAGCTTTGGACAAAGCGGTAAAATCGTATCCGGTGGTACAGCAATAACGTTACAGGCTGATCAGAAAATACTCGTGTCCGGTACTTTGCGAAACAACCAAAACAACGCCCAGTTTTCGTTGTCAAGGTTTAGCCGGGACGGCAACCCTGATACCTCATTTGGAAATAACGGTAAGACCCTTGTTTCTTTTGCTGCACTGGATAATAATCTTTACACCAACTTGCTAGCTGGCAATTCTTTTTTCGCCAGCGGCAGCGGGGTAGATAAATGGGGTGGAAATATTGGCATCATTGCTAAATTCTCACTTGCTCCAACCAATTTGACCTGCGTAAAAGACCTGGTAATACAAGCTGGTGAGAATTCATGTTCTGCAAAAGTGTACAGTATAGATCCTTCGCCTGCTTGTTCCGGAGAAAATACAATTTATTATAAGCTCACCGGAGCCACAACGGGAAATGGCACATGCTCTGCAAGTGGAAGAAGTTTCAACAAAGGCGTAACTACGGTAACTTATTCAATTGGGCGTGAGAGTAATGTATCCTGCAGTTTTACGGTAACAGTTTTGGATAAACAACTACCCGCAATACGTGATCTGAAAACAAATATCTCTACGCTTTGGCCGCCGGACCACAAGATGAAAGACATCATTGTAAATTATTCCGTAAGTGATAATTGCGGGATTGCAAAAACTGAAATTTCCGTTACCAGTAACGAGCCTGTGTCAGTGAATGCAGGAGATCCTTCTCCGGATTGGCAGATCATCGATAATCATCATATCATGTTAAGATCAGAAAGGCTTGACAATGGCAATGGAAGGGTCTATACTATCAGGGTTATTACAACGGATATAAGTGGTAACCAAAACGCGAAAACAGTATTTGTGACTGTGCCCAAAAAAACCGTTCCTGACTGCAAACTGGATATTGATGTTGCGCCTAATCCAAGCAATAGCTATTTCCAGGTAACATTCAAATCAAGTTGTGAGGGGAAAACAGCGCCTAAGAATGAATCAAAGATCAAAATAAAAATCTATAATAATAATGGTAGTTTAATAGCGAGAATCGACGACGTGCAACTTAATTCTGTGTTGCATATAGGTGGAAAATATTTACCCGGTATTTATTACCTTGAAGCTAATGTAAACGACACTTTAAAAACAGTTAAGTTGATTAAGCAATAAATACTAACTTAAATATGGCCGCCTGCAAATGGCGGCCTTTTTGTTACTGATCAATGAAAACCTTTTTCCAACGAGAGGTTCATGAGCAAGAACCACTGGTGGAAAGCTCATCAGGTTTGGAACGAAATTTATTGATTGCGTAACGAAACTTAGTTTTTATTCTAAGGTTTATAAGGCTTGCCAATCACTAGCTTATCACCTGATAAATCTGCTTCAAACAAATGAGGTATGCGAAGATTGCGGCCGTTGATATTTTTATGGCTGTGTATCGCCATCAGCAGTTTGCCATCCAATGTATGGAACAACATTCCATGACCGTAGTTAGGAGGGGTAATTGGATCTTTCTCTTGTATCCAGGGTCCATCAAGAGTACCGCTCTCTGAATAGGCAACCCCTTGTGTATAGATATCGTAAATCCAGCTTGTCCATATCATTCCCAATCGCCCTGTTCCCGTCAGAAAAAGGTACGGCCCATCAGTCACCTTATTCGGACGGTCTTCGCCATTTGCATCTTTCTCACGGCTCCATGGAGAATTACTGGCACGAAACAATACTTTTCCTTCACCTATCGTACCACTTAAATCCGGTTTCAATTCAATCTTTTCGATTGTTCCGTTTAAGTTCTGCAACCATTCGTAGCAGTACACCATGTAGGGCTTACCGTCCTTGTCAATCCAAAAAGTTCCATCCAGTGTAGGCTTACCGGCAGGTAAATAAATGGAATCCTTCATGTATAAGTAAGGGCCATCCGGTTTGTCACTTACAAGTACATGACAGGCACGGCGTTCAATTGCATTTCCGTTGACCGTATCAATTTTGACGGACCGGTTGGTGAAGGTGGCAAAATAATAGTATTTGTTTTTGAAAGGATGAATTTCGGCAGCCCAGATCATCGGCTTTGGTCCCATCCATGAGTCAGGGTTGGTTTTTGTAACAGGGTAGGGGCCATCCCAAAACTTCAAATTTTTACTCTTCCATAACATGCCACCAGTGCCTGTCATATAGTACATGTTTGTTTTAACATCTGCCAGTATGAAAGGATCGCTTAAAAAAATGGAATCTAACGGAACATTTTTCCTGGCTTCACGTGTCCTGCTTTCCTGGGCCGTTAGTACTGATGAAAAAAACAAACAACTAAATAAAGTGAACCAACCGTTTTTCATATTACTAATTTAAAAAAATCAAAGATAAAGTCACAATACCTTAGTTCATCACTTTTACAGAAGGCCGATCAATATTGATTTTAATGCGGAGATTTAAATGTCTACAACTATAATATCAGGATTTCCCCGGGGGTGATTCATGTCTCACGAACCGATCTTAGGCAACCCAATAAGCTTTGGTATTTTTCAACCATTCAATTTTTATTAAATTAGAGCGTGAATAAATGGGTGTATTGGCAATCGGAAATCTTTTATGAAATGAAAAAAATCTTTCCAGCTATGAGTTGTTCATGGAGGACTTTGTCATTACATCTTTGTGCAATATCAACAGGAAAGCAGGTGCTGGTTTAACACCACATTCCCGCGCCTAATTAAGAAATCGAAATTCATATATAGCAACATGATTTCGCAGGTTTATAAAAGAATCACTTTCTTTTTTTTAAAGTACCACCAGAAAGTAATATAGCGGAACTATCGGCAATAGTGAGTTTTAAAGAGTCAATTTGTGCATGGCCAAGATCCAAAACAGAAACACCACGTATGCTTGCATTCACATTTTTGACGCGAAAGGATTCTGTAATTTTATAATCAGGAGACATTTCAAAAACCACTGCTGACGAATCTTGCTGGGAGATATACAATGAATCCATTTCAGTATTCATGCTTTCCAATTCAAAGCCGGATTTACCGGTAAGGGTTACACTCATATTTTTTTGTTTCACTTTAAACATTTCAAATTTGCTGTTGTTCCCGGTAAAAGAAAGTAGCCGGGGGCAAAATATCCGTACCAGTGTAGTCCTCCCCATCCAGTTCTTTTCAAAAATATCCCTGTAGGTATTTGGAAATTTTAAAAATAGCGTATCGTTTTTTACAACCGCTTTTACACTACCTTTTTGGTATCCTTCCCAATCTTTAAAAATGCGTACAGATGGATTGATGCTTTGTTCAAAAGCAATATTGGTAATATTGCCCCCCTCAATTTTTATATGGCTGAACGGCTGTTCTAAAATTTTACCATAGTTCCAGTAAAGATCATTTCTGTCAACTTTGTTATACTCGTTTTTTAAGATGCTATTGGAGATAAACAACCCGGCTACAAATAACAATAACATGGCGGTAAGAATTTTTGATGTCAATTTCATAATCAAATATTTTAAAAATTATCTTTTACAAATTGGTCGTATTGACTTTTTAGATCTTTTATATCAATTTTTAACAGGTATAGATTCCTGAGAAAAACCGGTAACTCATTTTCCAAGAATTGCTCCCGCCGGAAAGCCAGTATCTTTTCCATAGCATCATCCTCAGTAAAATATCCTACTCCTCTTTTGTTGGTAATAATGCCACGCTGCTGTAAAAAATCATAGGCTCTTTGAACTGTATTTGGATTTACTTCCATCACAACAGCGATATCCCTGATGCTTACAATCTTGTCTCCCAGCTTCCATTTTTCAAGCAGTATTTGCTCACATACATATTCGGCAATCTGGAGATAAATAGGCTGGCTCTGTCTAAAATCCATTGTTATTGTTTAAAATTCTTTTTCTCTAAGCCTGAGAAAAGCTAATAGCCAAAGCATTGAAGGAATAATATACTGGATTAAAATTCTAACAACATCCATAATCTTTGCCGGCAATTCAATCCTGCCTTCCGATGTATGAACTTGTATCCAAACAAGAAAATAAGGCATCGCGTTTTCCACATTTTTTATCATGACTTTGGCTATAGCCAGGTTAATTAAATAAGAGCCAAACCAAAAGGTAGCAATAAGTAGCGCTACTTTTATAAAACTCACCTTATTAAAATACAGGCACCCTACCAGCATTGCGCCAGCAAAATTTACAAACATGGTAGCAGCTTTTTTTGCAACAAAACCATCGTAGGGAAAAGGCTGTACTTGCTCGTATAGTTGTTTATAAAATGCTCCGTTGGGGTCGAGTTCTTTATGGTATATTTCCACAAACAGGTTATCAATAGAATGGAAAAATAGCAGGAAAATCAACACGTAAAAAACGCCGGTGATCAATACTGCACACAACCATTTTTCAAAATGAGAAGCTGGCAGTGTAAGAAAAGAAGAACCCATGGCATTAGAAGAAAAATAGCCAAACACAAAAGATGCTAAAAAACATCCTCCTCCTACAAGGCCAAGTACATAGGAGATCACCTGCGCTTCTTCAAACCCCACCAGTGACTTAACTAACACATAGGAAAAGAAAACAACTGCCAGCGCTAATACCGACAGGCCAACCAGTTGCATGGGCCGCTCCAGCAATGTTTTTTTAAGCAGCAGTGCAAACCGGGGCACGCTAAACGTATTGTTCATGATCTGTTTTTTATGAATTGAAAATTTGTTTTATTCTTACAGGATTATCTGTAACTGCACTGAACAGGTGTTCAAGATTTACTTTTGAATCTTCTGCTGTTCTGTTCTCTGTTACCACAGCCGTTCCCTTCATGCCAATTTCTGCATACAATGTTTCAGTGACATCCAATACTTCATCTACAATTTTGAATACCAGTTTTTCTCCGATCAAGTCAACAGAAGCATTGAGTAATAACCGGCCGTCATCTACTATTACCACCTGGTCAATCAAATTATCCAGGTCGCGTATCTGGTGGGTGGAAATAAAGATCATCCTGCTATCGTTCATTTCTGAAGCAATTAGTTTTCTGAAAAGTTTTTTAGATGGAATGTCAAGCCCATTGGTGGGTTCATCCAGCAACAGCACTTCTGTGTTGCAGGCGAGGCCAAATGCAATAACAAATTTTTTCTGTTGACCGAAAGAAAGGGTGTTTAGTTTTTCGGCTGTTTTTACTTCCAGTTGATCCAGGTGATTGATGAATTGTTGTTTATCAAACTTTGGATAAAAAGGACCAAACAGATTAATATACTTGTCTATCGTTAATGACGGAACATATACTTCTTCCGGGATAAGATAGATGGTTTGTAAAAAAGATGGCAACCGTTTTTTAGGAGTAAATCCATTTACATTCACCGTGCCAAGGGTAGGGAACAACAAGCCAATCATATTTTTAAGCAATGTAGATTTGCCTGCACCGTTTTTGCCCAACAGTCCGTAGATACGGCCCGTTTCAAGTTGCAGGCTGAGATTTTTATACAATAACTTTTTGCTATTATAACCAAAGGAAAGGTTGTCTATTTGTATCATTAGTGTATTAGTTGTGTAGTACACTGCAAATGTAAAAGCATTTTTTTGTATGCGCCAAATTTTTTTTACAACTTGTTCTTTTATAAAACGGAAAATGATTCGTGTGCTACGAATTATGGCAGAGAACACCAGCAATGAGGTCAAGTCAATCGGGTTTTCCTGCGACCTGAGTTCACAGAAATTTTATCATGGTATCAAGTCCAGCCTAAAGCCAGGAGATCTGATCGAAGCCGGCCTTAATTTAAATTACGGTACCGGGGAGGAAGGCGCCCTATATATCTAACAGTCACATTGGATGATGCTACCTGGCGATCAAAGTTATGAAGGAACACCTCGGGCAATTAAAACAACTTGGTATTGAGTCAATCGAGGACTGAAAAAAATGTGAAAATAATTTGACACTTCAAATCTAAACAACGACCACGGCAAATGACTACTACCGCGACAGCACTCTGCCAGGTAACATGATAAGGCTTTTTAGCAAGCCAAAAACACCATCTACTGCTATCCCGAGCAATCTAAAGGGAAGCGATAGTATCCAAAAAACAGGATACAGTACCAACGCTAAAATGGCCAGCGGCCAACAGAGTATAAACAGGATGATCCATGCAATGAATGTAAACATGGAATAAAGATAATTACTGTCTTAATTTCCTCCGGTTCAATTACATGAACGGCATTCAAACATTATTTATTTCTGTTGAGTGGATTGCAGCATTTTTATTTTGCCGGCAGCATTTGTATTTTGAGGATTTAATTGCAGCGACTGCTGGTAATTTTTTATTGCAAGCGCTGTATCACCCAGCTCTGCATATATTTCTCCCAGGCTGTCAAATGCATTCGAACTGGATGGGTTTAACGACACGTTGAGTTTAAATATCTCAAGGGCATCTTTTATCTTTTTTTGTGCGATGAGTTTGTATCCCCAGCTATTGATTTCGTTTTCTGCGAGCTTAAAATTTGCATCTTTCTTTTGCAACTTTTTTACCTGTTCAACCGCAACCTGGTAGCCAGATTTTTCCAACTCATTCCTTAGTACTTTGACACATGGAGAAAGCCCAAAGCCGTTGGCTGCTTTCATATCAGGAATAAACAATCCTGCAAGTTCATCAATAAATGAATCTGGCGAACCGCCTGATAAATTAGTTAGCACGATAATGGAAAGATCATCGGCTGGGTAAACAAAAACCGCGGAACGTCCGCCACCAACTGCTGCGGCAGCCGGATGCTCTATTCTGCCGGCAATGGGCCAGCCGGCTGCATAACCATTTAGTAAACCACTGAAGCCGCCCGTTTTTCCATTGTTAAGTACTGCTGGTTTCCAAAGTAAAGCGAGGCTCGATTTGTTTTTTAACAACTGCATATTTTGTAAGGCGATTACCCATTGCGCCATTTCCGTGGCAGTAGAACTCATGCCGGCTGCTGTTTGCAAAAAGGGCGGAAAGGAAAAGAACATATTGACAAGCTTTCCTTTTGAATAAGTATACCCGGCTGCGGTATTCGGAACAATATCTTTAGTAGCTCCAAAGCCTGATCGTATGGTTTTGGACATACCCGCTTTAATCAACTGTTCCTTTATAATGAATTCTGAGAAAGGCATGCCACTTAAGGTATCGATGATGCGGCCCAACAATAAATAGTTGGTTTGGTTATAACTGAATTTTTCTCCGGGTGTAAAATCCATCGGAAGGGCCAGCGTCATTTTCCAGGCCATCGCTGCATTGCCTGCTATCAAAACAGATTCTTCTTCATCAACAATGTCGGGGATGCCGGATGTATGGGAAAGTAATTGCTGGATGGTAACAGGTTTCCACGATGCAGGTAAATCAGCAACATAATCAGACACCGGAGAAGATAGATTTAGCTTACCGGTTTCTACTAACTGCATGATCGCAATTCCCGTAAAAGCCTTGGTAATAGAGTTGATGGTAAAAACTGTTTTATTACTCACGGGGATGGAATCCTGCACGTTTGCAAAACCATAGTTGCCGGTTTTTATGATACTGCCATTTCGCACAATAGCTAATTGCAGTCCCGGTATCCCCCGTTTCTGCATTTCGTTTTTTATAAAGGCATCGATGCTATCCGCCTGAGAATAAACCGTACAACTAAAAGCGCCCGTAATAAGTAACAAACAGGCTTTCTTAAAAAAATGAATCATCTTGCTGGTAAAGGTATTTATTGATTTAAAAGCGGGCAAGATAGCTTTTAATTACTACTACTCCTTAACGGCTCGTTTGTTTAAATTGTAAATTGAATAACAGCCGGCCACAAATCGTGTTTCGTTTTCAAAGAGCCGCTCTTGGATAAACCGAAATGCGTTGTTATCTCCATCAGGCCGTTATAAAATAAACATCACTGCTGCAACTATTAGCTGATTCATTTACGATTATGATTGCCAATCGTCAGGCATGTCTATTTAGATAGATTGCGGGCATAGATTATTTTGAGTTGCGCAAATCGGTGCGGTTTGCAGGCATTTACTACTTCTGTTCGTTGATAAATTTCAGGGATTTAAATGCTGCAAGAGCTAAGTGCTGATTTTCAGGAGTTAGATTAAAACCTGAAAGCTCAAAGCTAACTTTGTTGGTACCTACGAATTTTAGTGAATCGAAATAAATGCCAGTCAGTCCAACTCCGTCTTTTAAAGGCTTAACAACCTTTGCTTTTTTTCTGTCAATTATTTCGTAATGGGATTGACTGTTTCTATCTGTTCCAAGTTGGCTTAATGGTGGATATAACGTCCATTCTGCGCTATCGGCAGGTTCTTTTAGGTATTCTTCTAAATTATTTGAATAAAAACCATAGTCGAATGAAAGATAATTAACTGAATCGATTATAATTCGGCCGGCATAAGAGTCGTCTCCTTCATGGATGGTTAGGTTCCACTTCTTTGGAGTTTCAATTTGAAAAACTTTAGAGTTCAACACCTTCGTTTTTGATTCATGTGTTGTGCATGAAAGCAAGAGAATTACAAAAAAGGAATAATAAAAGTATTTACGCATTTCAAAGACTATTGCACACAACATTTGTATTGCCGTTGTAGCATAAAAATAAATTTTTTTTCTAATGGAAATCAACGAACTCTTACATCGCTAGCAGAGATTTATCTTTAGATTATGTTTTTGAAAAACATTAATGAAAGAATGATGCTTCCAATTTCTCACAATACTCTTTAAGGTTTTTAGCCATCTGTTGCATACTCTCCAACAGAACAATCCTCTCTTCGTCCCCAATTTGCGCTTTACCCGCATTTACGAAACGACAAGAAAAAAGACATGCTGCCTCGTTAATCTTTCTGAAAATAAATTCGTACACCAATGAAAGATTCCTCTCTTCAATGCGACAACTTTCAGCATAGGTAATTTCATCTTCTGTTATTGTCATTTGGATTGGCGAGGCAATCCCCTGGTAGTGATTAAAAGTGCAATAATGAATGCTTCCAACAAATACAGCGGGTATCTGCTGTTCTACTTTTTGTAGGTTGGACAGCCATTCCGGGCGATTGGGAATGTTCATCATTACCATATAAACATCCCGGTAGTTTGCCTCAATCTGTATTTCAAAGTAAGCAGTAGATTCCTTTGGGTAATCAAGTTGTGGTTTTGGCGGTTCAGGAGTTTTTTTTCTTTCTTCGTTCAGCAGGGCAAAGCGATATTCCACCTTTCCAATGGAAGGATAGTCTTCTGAAGAAACAGACCATTCCATCCCAGCTTCAGGTACTTTAACCGAGTGCTGCAACAGTTTTTCAGTTAGCAGCAGGTATTCATTCGAAGGCACACCGTTCTTCAGTAAACGATGCGCAACAATCACATCAATACCGGAAAGTTTTGTGAACCCTCCAGCTTTTATTTCACCCACTGATCCATGGTGGGCGACAAACTTCAATGTAAGATGGGCGATTTCATCACATGCTTTACAAGGACATACAGCATGTTGTCGCATCCACTTCCGTTGAAAATGAAAAGCATTGAAAATTTTAAGGCAGGTGTCCTGTATTTCTTTTTGGGATGGCGCCGACCCTCTTTTAAACATCAGTACCGCATCTCCTTCTATCTCCGAAATTTCATACTCATCTTTAACCGCATCAATAATGGTATTGATAAGCATACTCATGGCAAAGGAGCCGTGGCTGAGCTCCGTATTGGTCATAAACTCTGTAAATCCGCTGATGTCCGGAATTAATATAGTTGTAGGAGATCCGGCCATTATGAGAAAGTTGTTTCACTAAGATAGAAAAGATTTAACAGCGGCAGCAGCATTTTTTTAATCAACGATTTCTCGCTATGTCTGTTGTTTCAATAGAAGGTAAAGTGAATCAACGCAGCAGTGAGGCTAAAAGTATAAAAGCAAGCTTAGGCAAAAATTCAATTGTTTTGAAATTGACATTCAAAAGCAAGCCAAAAGGAATAAAGAGTATACAATTCGCAATTTTGAATTGTAGGTCCAATGTGATTACAAAAACAACAATTTTATTTCTTTTTACTTTTTATCTGAAGAATTATAAAGGCTGTTATAAGTGATGTACTTGTTGGCTGATGCGCCTTAAAAGGCCACATTGGGATTAACGGCCTCAACTGCTTTTTGAAACTTTGCTGTTGGGTTTCCAACACTGTTAACAATTACCTTAAATGAAAGAAGATTTCCCCGATCCATATAATTGATTTTATACATTGAGAAATAGCTTGAAAGCCCATAATTAAATAATGTCTGTTCCACTGATTCAAGTTGTATAAACGAAATCAGCCTTTCGTCTCCCTTTGCATTCTTAATATGCAAAGCAGTCGCATCGAAGTGAACTATTGGCCTTCTAATTATAGAAACCAATAGAAAAACTAAGCCAACAAATATTAACGCATAAGTGACCGAGGTTGATAAATCTGTCCTTCGATAATCGGACAAGAGCAGAAACAAGAAGAACAGAAAAACACAGATTAAAATTCTAGGGATAAACAGGTCTGAAGATAACTGTTGCCGAGATTCATTATTTATTTCTAAATTTTCCATAGCGTCGATTGCGGTAATCTACCAATCAATTTTTCTCCTTGGCTAGTTATATCGAACGGACTTTTAATATTTACCAGTAACTCCGTGACTACCTGCTTGAGCTTATCGAGAGATGTTGCTGAGAATAAGGGTACGTAAGATACTTTTGTTAACAGCCTTTATTTCTCAATTTTTATGGCAGTCAATATCAAACCTGGCTCGTGTATGGTCATAGAAATTACTTTGGCATTTTTAATATCGAAGCTAATTACTACGGACGGAGCGCCGTTATAGGTAAACTCATTCCCAATTCTATATAGAGCTCCGCCAAATTTCCCAATTTTACCGAGCGAAATCATCTTCTTCATATTTAGTCTAATTGTAAACCCATCATCTTTTCCATCTCCATATTTATAGTCGCCCAGGTATTTTTCTTTTTCAACATCTTCTAAATTTAGGTATCTATGCCCATCGGCATCTCCCAGGGTTTCGAGGTAATCAATTAATTGTTGAGCCTTTGATTTATTAACATCATCAGTTAATAAACCAAGCTTTGCATGTTGTAACAAACTAATTCCGTGTGGTCCCAAATTCTTTTGAATTCCCGGATAAAAATCAATCATATTTTTCACTGCATCGTAAGCACCCAGCATTGCACATGTAAATATCGTTGGAACAGCGCCCTTACTAATTAAATAGTCAACAATATCTTTTCGACCTACATGTGACGCAGCTCCAATTGCAGACTCCCAATCGCCAAATCCCCAGTCCCAACTTGCTTTCGCTAATTCCGGCCTTGGATCAACTAGTTCTTTAAGTCGCACTAAATTGAAATGTGAAACCCCAACCACCTCAGAAGCAATCTCTAATAAAATTGCAGGATATCTATCATGTGGCGAACCTGGCATTCGATTACCAGACGCAGATGACTTAATATCCCTGGAGAATATGATATTGGGCATGCATACGCTCAAAAGCCCAAAAACTGAGCTTTTAAGCAACACCCTTCTCATTGGTGAATTTGATTTCATTTAATTATTAATGGCCGATAGCGTTTGTATTGTCGAATCAGACGTAATATCAGCTTTTTTTTCTTGATTGAAATTAGCAACTCGTATCCGCAATTTTGAATTGCCGGTTGCGGCAATCTACCAATAGATTTCTCCCTGTTACTATATTTCATCGAATGGGCTTTTAATATTTAACAGTTGTTCCCCGTCATGTCAGTTTGTTTCAAAGTTGTTACCCCACTTATCCTTAGGTCCGACCTGTAAGCAGCGAAGATCGCTTTGTGGCTTTATTTTAATCGCATTAAATAAAGAGTAAGCAGAATAATACAAGTTCCTCTGCTTGCCTTGGGCTTGTTGAAATGTTGCTCGGAATGAACTTTAGTGTTTCGTGGGGCCACGAACCACACCAAGGGCGCAGTTTTTCTTTATTCTTTAAAATTAGATTTTATTAAGATAATGGTATCCTTTGAATCATTTACCTCACTAAGAATTACTTTATCTTGACTCAGGGAAATTATTTTGTTTTTGAAACCTTGAAGTTCGAGGGTATCATTTCTTAGTAGCCATGTATTTGGATATATTACATCTCCATAATCGAACGCTACCCGTTTGATTGGGCCACCAGGATATTTCATATAAGCATAGTAGACGCAGTGGCCATTTTTGCCAAAAAAATAGGAATATCTCGGAGAGCTAAATTGATGCTTTCCATCCTGCACGACATCCCAGTAAAATCCATTTTCGCCGACCAAAAAATTATCACACTTGCTATGAGAGCATGCAGAAAATAATAACAGAAAGACCGGAGCAATCACTTTTAAATTAATAACCATGCGTGAATTAAAGGGGCTTTGAAATTGCGCTCAATATTTGTATTGCCTTATTAGACGCAATATTAGCTTTTTTCTCTAATGGGAGATCAACAGCAGAATAAGGTTTTTCATAAAGTTAACGATGGTCTGAGGAAGGATAGTGAATGATTGAGTTGAATTTTATTGTATTTCATTTTGGTTGACGGTTAGCATTTGTATTGTCGCACTAAAGGTAATATCAGCTTTTTTATTTAATCGGAAATCACCAAACTCGTATTCGCAAATTTGAAGTATAGGTTTGGGCATAGTGCTTCTTTTTGGGATTTAAAAATCAACTTAATACCACTATTTTATTGCTAAATTTTTCTTGCTACTATAACCACATTTTCCATTCTTACCATTTCGCCATTTAAATCAAAATCAGGCTCCTGGTTTTCAATAATGTCAATTAACGAAAATCCATTGTTCGAAACAAGATTAGCAACATCTGTTTTTGAAAATTGATTAAAGCCATACCTGGTAAAAGGGTATTTTTCAGTTAGATGTTTAGGGCGAAAGGCGATTATAATTTTTCCATTTGGTTCAATCACTCTTTTTATTTCATTCAATGCTTTTACCTCATCGTCCCAAAAATATATCGTATTAATTGTAAAAATTTTATCAAACACTTCATTTTTAAATGGAAGTGAAGAAAGGTTTGATAAAATAAATTTTGCCTGCCCTCTCGAAATCCATTCGCTATTCAATTTTTCTGATTCCTGGATCATTAATTCTGAATAGTCACATCCTGTATAATTAATGCTCTCAGATTTTTCTAAAATTTCATTGACAAAAAAACCATTGCCCATGCCGATCTCCAGGATATTATCACCTGCTTCTGCATTCAAAGCCTTGAGTGCGTCTCGAATAATGTGGACATTGCCTTTGCTCATCCATTCACCGGTTTTGATTCCTTCTTCTCCCTCGGGTTTACGAAGTTGTGATGCCCTTTGTTGTAATTGTTGTTCCTCGGTCATTTTTAGTTATTATGAGTATGAAATCGCGTTACGCCCAGCCCGATGATTGATTTTATAATACTCTATAGTACAAAATATTTCTCATCCGATAAGCAATTATTTATGTTACACATTTGTATTGTTGTTAAGGCAATCCATTCTACCATTCTATTTCCTGTTTCTTCTATAAATCATCACAAGGGCTGACGACATTACTATTACTGTTTACTCGCATACAAATACTCTCACTTATTTTTTGTTGAAATGCTCCACATTGTATGTGTTTGTATAATTGAATAACATCTACACCTAGTATGGCAGACTTTTCGGTAAGAGAACCGGGCAAATCAGGCGTGCCTATTCGTGGCATGGTTTTCCACCTTATAGTATTACCACGTTATTACTAAAATAATAGTTGGATTAAAAAAATATTATGAAAAAGAAATGGGTTTTACTTGTTGTGGGAATGACACTGTTTTGCGGTATTGTATCTGCCCAGGCAGTTACAAAAGATTCTATAAATGCATTAAAGAATGAAAAAGACAAGCTTAAAATAGCTAAATCTTTAAACGAGAACAAACTGAAACTGGCCAAGTTAGAAAACCAGGTAGCTGAATACACTAACAAAGTGGAAAAAACCACTGCAGAATCTCAAAGAGCAGCCGATGCTAACCAGAGGGCAGCCGATAATCTTTCAGGAGATTCCCAGGATAAGAAAAAAGCAAAATCTGCAAGGAAAGCGGCAAACAACGCAGAAGATAACGCAAAGGATGCAAGAAAAGCTAATGATAAATTAAGTGATCTTCACAAGGATATCGAGGAACTGAAAAAGGATATACAGGAAGATGAACAAAAATTGATAGCCCTGGGAGGAACAGTGGCTGGAATATAAACATAGAACGTGTCCCCGTTGGGGCAGTTATTACTCATTGCGTACTCATAGCGCCCGGCAGTGGTTTGAGATTCCAATTCTTTCGGGCAACGTCCGGGCTTGTAGCCAATTGAGATGTTGCGATCGTACGCCGCTGTTTACCATCATTATTCTTATGTGGGATGTTGAAATACACCAACTGCTTTTAACACTCTTAAAAAATATGAAATTATACATCAAATACATGGTTAGCCTGAGATGTAAGATGATGGTGCATGAGGAGCTTTCTAAAATGGGGATTACCAATGTAGTGGTTGACATGGGTACGGTTGAATTACTGAACGACCTGACAAATGAACAACGGGAACAATTGAGAGAAAGATTACTTATGTTAGGTCTTGAATTACTTGACGATAAAAAGAGTATACTTATTGAAAGAGTAAAGAATGTGATTACGGAAATGATTCATTACTCAGATGAGCTGCCTAAAATAAATTATTCAGATCACATCAGTGAAAAATTAAACTACGATTATACTTACCTGGCCAATATGTTTTCGGAGGTGAAGGGAATTACAATACAACAATTCATCATCACGCATAAAATAGAACGGGCGAAAGAACTGATCATTTACGATGAGCTCAATCTTACAGAGATTGCTTATAAACTTCGTTATAGCAGTGTTGCACATTTATCTAACCAGTTTAAAAAAGTAACGGGTCTCACACCTTCTTTTTTTAAATCACTCAAACATAAAAAACGTGTTATGCTTGAAAATGTGTGAAGAAGGCTCAGTATTACGGACCTTATACAAAGGACCAAGCATCTTTATGCAATTGGAATTAAATGCCAGCCGGAGAATGGTTTTACTGTTGCACAATTTGGCCCTCCATCTTTACCGGTTCCCGGAACTTTCGTCTCTAAAATAAATGAGGAGTCAGCCAATAATAGCTTGATGGTTTCAGAAGAAATATCCCTCAATGGAATTTTTAACCGACGACTCCAGACCGAATCCATCTGTCCGGCATATGTTCCAATGTCTATATAGATGAACCGTTCGTTCGAAGGTCCTTGAACATAAGGACCCGCTAAATAAGGCAAGGACGGTTGAGATTCCTTTACCGAAACTTTAAATTCAAAGCATAGATCCTTCTTATTTGATCTTTGCTTTTGGACAGTTTCATATTTACTTCCGTTCCCCTTTTGAATTCCAAAGTCAACCCCTACAGGTGGACTTTCCAAAATAATTCTTATGGGTAATTCCTGGTTCATTTTTAATGTTTATAGTTAGAGTTCCCCACCTGGCTGACCCAGGTAAACAGTATACAATATTTGTTTGTCGAAATATACGCAATATCAGCTTTTTTATTTTTGTTGATTTTTGATTAAACTCTTATTCGCAATTTTGAATTATCGGTTGTATGTACCAATCAATTTCTCTCTCTTGCCATATTTCATTAAACGGGCTTTTAATAGTTACCAGTTGTTCCCTGGCATATAGTTAATTGCAAAGCTGTTTCCTCACTATCACAATTTGTCCGCCTTGTACACGTTGGTACTCTGCTTAAATTTAACCTTTACGAAAGTTAATCAACCATTCAAAGTTCATATATTGTCGTTGAGTTTGGTAAACAAATAAACAGTGTAAACGACATAGAATGAATAAGACCCTGTACATTCTTTTAATTGTTTTTTTAGGCCTAACCACTGCCGCGGGTATATGGGACATTATAATCACGAATCAAATTGGGGTGAAAATTGATCCCGACGACTATATCCCATGGTTTTTATTGGTGAATGTTATCGCCATTATAGGATCAATATTGTTGCTGAAGTATTATCTCCATCATAACTACCGGGTTGCCTTTTTTACAGGAACCATTGCGGTTATAGCAAGCCTTGGTAATGCGTCCGTCTATTATATTATTTTCACATCAGGACCAAAAAGTTATTATACAACCATACTCCTTCTTTACTTATGTGCCATTATTGTATACGCTGTTAGCCTTATATTTTCGAATACAAAAAAGAGGTACTGGTTAAAACTGGCAGGAATCTGCGAGTTGGTAATTGTCCTCGTTTCAGTTTCAGCATTTATGGGAAGCACTTATGCTAAAGATGTTCGGACCCTAAGCATTTTAAGAAAAATTACCCAAGGGGGTACTGTTGCCTTTTGCCTGGTTAATGTAATGTTTATAATGAATTTCCTGGGTGAAATCAGGGAATTAAAGACCGATAATGCGAGTATACCCGGGAAGAGATATGTAGAAACTATATTAGGTTTCCTTGCAACAGTTGCTGTTGTATTTATGATAGCATTTGGAACATTATTAGTTAAAAAAAACGCTTCGCAATTAGTTTGGCGAGATGACAATGCGCAACGGGCGCAGCAATTGGTTAATTTGGCGGGGGGAGCCAGAACCTTTGTTGACAGTGAAGGAGACAGCCTGCATTATATTTTGATAAAGCCGCAGAAGTACGACCCGCAAAAGAAGTATCCATTAGTTGTGTGCCTGCCTTATGGTGGTTACGAGGCTTCGGCGGCCGAGGCACTATCAACTGGTATGGACAGGTATACATACCCTGCATATATTTTTGTACCCTATTGCCCGGAAGGGTTAGGCTGGGGAGGTATTTTTGGTACCCCCTCACTGGAGTCGTTGGTTTATGAAACCATTAGTGGGCTGGATGAGCCGCAAATAGATATAAAAAGGCGTTACATAACTGGTGTGTCACGAGGCGGATATGGAACCTGGCAATTTATTTGTACCCGTCCGGATTTGTTTGCCGCAGCCGTGCCGGTATGTGGAGGAGGCGACCCTGACCTTGCATCGAAAATTGTTAACATGCCTATATGGGCTTTCCATGGTGCAAAAGACAAGAATGTGCCGGTCAGCGGTTCACGAGATATGATTGTAGCGATAAAGAAAGCCGGTGGGCACCCGCAATACACGGAATACCCCAATGAAGCGCACAATATTTGGAACCAGGTTATTGAAACACCCGGTTTATGGGACTGGCTTTTTGCTCAGAAAAAAGAGTAGCGGATTTTACAGTTTATCGCGTTAATTATTATTAAGGCGCCATAAAGAAAAAAGCCTGCAATTTTCTTACCGGGCTATGAATTATGCGTATCGGCCATTACTTAAAAAAGAATGGTCAATGATGAAGAGTTATAGCTTTCATCATTGACCATTAAACCGGTAAGACAGACACGACCTGATCCGCTACCTTACATACAATTCTATAACAACTCTCCTGTTTTGCGCCCTTCCGGCTAGCTTAGCATTTGAGGTCACTGGCATCGTTTTAGCAAACCCGGCACTTACAATCCGGCTTTCAGCAACACCTTTACCCAACAAGTATGCCTTTACGGCATCTGCCCTGCTTATAGAAAGCATTTCAGCATCTTTTTCAAGCGCATCCGTATGGCCGCTGATTTTTACATTATAATCAGGATATTGACTGAGGATGCCTGCAATTTCATCAAGCATCGGATATGAAGCCGGTTTAACCACGGCGATTTTAGTATCAAAATTTATCGTACGGGCTGCAAATTGCAAACGTTTAGGAGCAACTTTCACTACCACAGGAGGAGGGCAACCGTTATTAGCTATGTCCCCCTTTTCAGTTGGACATTTATCAGCAGCATCCGCTATACCGTCACCGTCAGTATCTGCAGGACAGCCATTAGCATCCACTTTCACCCCTTTTTCCGTACCCGGACATTTATCAGCCGCATCCAATACACCATCATCATCGCTATCTGCAGGGCATCCTTTGGCGTCAACTTTGACTCCTTGCTGTGTAGCTGGACATTTATCATCTGCATCTGTAACACCGTCTCCGTCTGTATCGGGACAACCCTGGAACCTATCTAATCCCTTTGCGTTCGGACATTTATCTTTTGAATCTTCCACCCCATCTCCATCACTATCGGGGCAGCCTTTAAATCTTGCAAGGCCGGGAACCTCAGGGCAGACATCATCAAGATCGCTTACTCCATCATTGTCTTTGTCCTGGCAACCATTCAAGGCCTCTGTACCCGGTATGGCCGGGCATTTGTCTAAATAATCCGGCACACCATCTTTATCAGTGTCTATAGGGCAACCTGCTCCATCCACCTTCACACCTGCAGGCGTTCCGGGACACTTATCTCTTTTATTTTTTACGCCGTCTCCATCAATATCCTTTTTCATCACAAATTTTGAAGGTGCCTCCACTTGTGCAAACAGAGGTGTAAAGGCAGTTACAAAAAATAGTATTGTAATCAGCCTGTTAATTTTTTTAAAGTTCATGGTTCTTTTTTATATTAAGATTTAGGTTTAACACGCAAAGGTTCACCTTTTAAAAACAGGAAGCATTATATAACGCTTAAAATAAGTTGTATTATTCACACATTTTGCCCTGTGGTAGGTATATATAACCCTCCTTTTCCCAGCACCCGGTTTATGGGACTGGCATTTTGCTCAGAAAAAAGAGTAGCAGATTTTACAGTTTAGCACGGGTAATGTTATTAAGACGCCATAAAGAAAAAGCCGGCTATTTTCCTACCGGGCTTCCGATAATAATCTGCTTTGGTTTTTTAAATGCAGGCGCAACCATATCAGGATAAAAATTATCATTTATATCTTTCTCTCATATTTTTGGTCTTTCAATTGTTGCAGAATAAGCTCGACCAACAAGCAAGGTCTTAGCTAAAATCTTTGTGGTTAAATAAAGAGTAAGCGAAATAAAGGCAATGTCTTGGGCTTGGCTTGGGGGCGTGGAGAGACTGTGCCGGGAAGAAGATCCGCCTTGTGCTTTTTAGTTGATAATATACTACTCCCAAAGTTGGAGACGTTTTTTTAAAAGGTAGTTGTGCCTCAGCCATCATTGTTGGCTGTAGTTCATTCTACAAAGGTAGTCTTTCAATTTTTTTAAATGAGCTCACCGATTCATTTTTTATTCTTGCAAGCCTAAGGTATTTCTCTTCAAGCGTAAATGGTAAGTATTGTTTTATAACATCGATGTAATTCCAGAAATTCTCATCCGCTTCTTGAAATGGAAAATATAGTGTAGGGAGGCAGATATGCGTTTTGGCAAAATAGACAGAGAACGATGAAGTCAACTCTTGAAATTCAAGTTTTTGCTGATTAGATGGATTAGATAATTTGAACGAATAACTTAAGTGTAACATTATGTCATAGTTTGTTTTTAAAGTAGATTGAATTATTTCAAAGTACTTGATTGCTGGATTTAAATTTTCTGCTTCGATTTTCCACACACCTAATCTTTCTTTTGGTGTCGAGTTGTTTAAAATGTTCATTAGCACAGGGTCGTTCATATTTTTAATAAGAGGCGGAAGAATTTCGATATTTATATCATCTGGCTTTGAAAGAACAGTAGTTGTAGCTTTTTCCAAAAAAATTCGAATTTCTTCCCAAGCTATAGGTAGCTTTCTGCTTCTTAACGGTTGATGTATTTTGCTCGTTGGTAAAGAATAAACTATGTAAGGTCTTTTAATTATCTGCATCTGTGATAATAATGTCTAAATAGTTTGAATGATTGTGTCTAAAAAGATAGCGTGTTGAATTACAGCCTACATGGGTATTGCCGTACTATATGTAATATCAGCTTTTTTATTTAATGGCAAATACCAAACTCGTATTCTCAATTTTGAATTGCCGGTTGAGGCAATCTACCAATTAATTGCTCTCTTTTGCCATATTTCATCGAACGGACTTTTAATACTTACCAGTTGTTCCGTGGCACGTTGGTTAATTACAAAGTTGTTACCTCACTTGCTTTAGGACCAAATCATAGGCAGCGAACAAGATCGCCTTGCGTTTTTATTTTTTATACGAACCACCGGTGGGGATATTAATCTTTCACTTCTAAGGGTACATAGGATGTAATGTTAGCAACACTATTTAATTGATATTACTGCTCATTTTGTTTACGACTAAAAAAGAGTCTTTCGCCTTGACAATGTAAAGTCCAATTTGACCACCGCCTCCAAAATCTAAACAGTTTAAGCTTTGAACGCTCACATAATAACCAGTGTCACTTTTCTCAAACGCACCAATATTTAAGTAGTTCGGAATTTTGTTAAGGTTACTTTCGGTTTGCATCAATAGCACTATTTCTTTATGACTAAGAATTTTAAAGTTTATTGTATCACTGGCTCTTGGTAGAATTGACAAGGGTAATGTGTCTGAAGAAAACAATATTGAATCTCCAAAATGATATTGTTTTCTCAAAGCGTCAATGCTTGGAAGGTTGTCGTGAATGAATGCTGTACGTAAAGCTAGGTCGAGAACCAAAGTAGTATCACTTGTTATTTCAGTAGTCAGTTTTGTGTCAACACCTCGACAGGAAAATATATTCACTAAAATAAAAGTTATGTAAATTATTTTACTGCTCATAATATTGTTGATAGGATTAGTATTGCCGTATCATTCGTAATATCAGCTTTTTTATTTAATTCGAAATCACCAAGCACCTATTTGAAATTGTGAATTGCCGGTCGCGGTGATGTACCAATCAATTGCTCTCTTTGCCATATTTTTATCGAAGGGGCTTTAATATTTACCAGTTGTTCCTGGCATGTCAGTTAATTTCAAAATTGTCACCTTACTTACTTAAGAACGAACTATAAGCAGTGAATAAGTATCATCTTGTGTTTAACTACAATTTAGGCCGGCTAAGAGTGTCTCGTGAGGACACGAGCCACGGCTTTGTGACACGAACCCCGCCGGGCAAAAGAGCGCTGGTAAAATCATAAAATATTTGGGAGCCGTAAGCATACTATTTACTTTTTTAATACTGCCCATTGCATGATATAATGGTCACTGAATGTTTCTCGTAAGTATATTTTACTTTACTGTTTTTATTTTAAAATCAAGGCTACATTTGTTTGAATTCTTATGCATTATTTGTTTTCTTTTTGTTATTATACCTTATACCTTTAAGGTTCGGGCAATTACTTTTTATTGCCAATGACAGAGAATTAAATTTGCCAGTACAATCATTTTGATATTATTATTGAGATATTTTGCACAAAGAAAGATCTCGAACATGCTGCAATAACCAGGTCAAAGAGACAAGAAGTGTATAAGCTAAAACAAAAAAAATACCTGCTGTTATGAATTTTACAAAATTAGTTCCCAATGTATTTTATGTTGATATTAGCGAAGCGCTAAAGTTGTTTATTGATTGCCTGGAGTTTAGGATTGAACATGATGAATTGACATCAAAACAGCCATTCTGCGTTATAGAAAAAAATGGGTTGCGTATAAATCTTTTTGAAAATGAAGCATTAGCTAAAGAGCATAGCCCGGAGTTTAGATTGGTGACAAACGATATTGACGAGGTGTATGAAAAGGTGGCTCTGTCACATCCTCAATTCCTACATCCTAATTTGAACAAAGTCACCCTTCGTCCATGGGGTGCAAAAGAATTCGCTTTAATGGACACGCAGCTTGGCATCGTCATTCAGCAATGGTAAAGTATAGTGCGGTATAAAATTTTGACGATAGCTGAAAATTTCTGGCGACTAATCATGCCCAACAACATAAGACAAAAAACGCTATCCTCTGTTTTAAAGATCCGGCCCGAGGTGCACACCAGGTCGTTTATTTGATCTTTATAATCGGAGTGGAGCAGGATATTTTAAAGCAACCATTCCATCTTCATCAGCCGTGGATCTTCTTGCCACAAATCCCAAAACGTTTTTTAGCTCCGCCAGGCCGTTTATAATGTAAACATAAAATCACAGCTAAGAGGAAAAGTTTCACTCTTGAATGTTACATGCTTTTTCCGGGATTGTCTATTTTATAAAGCAAGGGATCGTCGCATATTTGTACCTGAATAAATCAATAGAAAATGAAAACAGCCCAGGGGATAGCAACATTACTTTTACGAATAGCATTGGCAGCAGGTTTTTTTTCAGCAGCCGCAAGCCGCCTGGGTTTGTGGGGAAAACAATCATCCGGATGGAACAATTTTCTTGCATACACAGCCGAAGTAAATTCTTTCGTACCCACGAGTACAATTCCATTTTTAGCAATCGTAAGCACCATACTTGAAATCGCATTCGGTATTTTATTGCTCATCGGCTATCAAACAAGATGGGCTGCTGTTGGTGCAGCTATACTCACATTATTATTTGCATTGGCAATGACTTATTCTTCCGGAATTAAAAGCCCGTTAGATTATTCAGTGTTTGCCGTGTGCACCGGAGCATTTCTCTTAGCCACCATCCCACAATACCCTTGGAGCATTGACCAGTTAATTTCTTTAAATAAATAAAATAAAATAGAAAAATCAGTATGCAAACGATCAAACAAAAAGTTACCAAAAGCAATCAATCCGATTGGAAACCTTTGATAGAAGAGGGAGTTAAAACCGATGGTATTTATGTAAAGGTTTTACGCTTTGATGAAGCCACAAAAAGACCGCCAACATTCCTTTTAAAATTTGAGGCTGGTGCATCTTATCCTAATCATCGCCATCCTGCCGGCGAAGAAATTTATGTGCTGGAAGGTGAAATTCGTTTTGGTGCAGACCAATTGAATGCCGGTGATTATTTGTATTCGCCGCCATCAAGCACTCACTCTGCCTTTTCAAAAACGGGTTGCACTATGTTGTTTTTAGTGCCTGAAGATGTTGAAATTTTATAATTGAGCAAATTGAAAAAGATGAAGAAGAACCACTCAAGTTTGCAGCACATGTGGAAATAATGTATCCTGAAACGATGTCGTTTATTGTCCCATAAACCATTCTTCGATCAACGTGCTTTGGTATCTCCATCAGACCGTTAGAAAATAAAAATAACTGCGTAGCTACAAGCTGATCCTTTCACGGGTACTTACTATCTGTCAATCATTTGGATAGATTGCCGCAATAGATTATTTTCAGTTGCGCAAAGCAGTGCGTTAGTGGCAAGTGTATCGGGTCCACAGTAGACACCAAATTATCAATGAAAGAAATAATCTTCCCGACCGAATTACATAGACATGCAACCGAAGTTATAAAAGGTTTTTTTCTTGAACAACGGAACATTGACACTATCTTATTAGTCAACTCACTTTCCAGGGGAAAAGCAACACCTGAAAGCGACATAGATATAGCGGTATTGATTTCTCCAACAACAACTGATACACAAATAGCATGGCTTGACGCTGCCTGGCATGACTTCTTAAATTCCACGCCAACTCTAAATCAATATAGAAAATCAAACAAATTTGCTCAAATACATTTAGATATTATTAATGGTATTTTTGAACCAGCGATTTGGGAAGATGGAGGCAGTATCGACTTTTTTGAGGTTGAGATTGGAAACAGGCTATTGTATTCTGCACCATTGACTGGTGAAGGTGAATATTTCAAAAAATTAAAATCAAAGTGGTTACCATACTACGACAGTACCCTTCGAACTCAAAGGCTAAATTTAGCGAAATTGTCTTGCCTTTATGACTTAGACCATATTCCCATTTTTGTTAAAAGAGGCTTACATTTCCAGGCTTTTGACAGGTTATATATAGCATTTCAAAAGTTTCTACAAACCCTATTCATCAAACATAAAACATATCCAATTGCCTATAATAAATGGATAAAAGAGCAAGTTGTAGAAATTCTAAACCTACCAGAATTATACAAAGAATTACCGAAAATAATTTCAGTGAATAACATTGAAAGTGCTGAACTAATTTACAAGGCTAAGACTCTAAATAACCTTTTAGACCAATACTGTTAAACAACCTGACAAACCAGAGGAAAATGCCAGCCGCTAACGATATTTCAGTTGGGCATTTCTACTGTGGTGGACGTTCAATGAACCCGATGTCGTCGCAAATACCTGGATGTTATGTGCAGGCTTTGGCGCCGTTTCAATAAGTTTAACGTAAGACAAAACAAATCTCAGCCTAAGTACAACTATAATTAAATTCCTTAATTTGGCAACAATGATTTTTCAAATTAAAAATGAACGATGACAAAAATTGACCCGATAATCGCTGTAAAAGATGTTGACGCCAGTTCCAAATGGTATGAAAAAATCTTTGGATTTAAAAGAACACATGCTGGAAATGAGTTTGCTGTTTTAGTCTCAGAGGATGATGAAATTATTCTCTGCCTGCACAAGTGGGGTGAACATGATCATCCTACAATGACCAATCCAAATATAACCAAGGGAAACGGACTAATCCTTTACTTCAGGACTGAAAACATGGACACAATACGGCAAAATGTTGAGAAAATTAATGGTATTGTAGAGGAAGACATTCATTTAAACACAAACTCATTGAAAAAGGAATTTTCACTAAGGGATCTTGACGGATACTATCTGACGATAACTGAATTTCACAAGTATGAAGGTTGAAGCTAAGTATAAGCCTGTACATAACAAATACATTATTTGGCATACTTGTTTAATGCGAAAGAAATCACAACGAAGGCTTGAAGTTAAAAATCAGGTAAGATATTGTCAGCAAAGCAACTGAATCAATATCTTACCTGACGTGTTGGGGTGAACCTATTTGTTATAACTATATTTCACATTTACAACGTGCCCCAGCCCATAATCAATGGTGCCACTTACGGGGTAGCCACCTGCATCTAATTGGTAGGTGAAGATCTCGTTTGTTGTCATTAGATTTTCTGTGTTATAAACTTTAATATTGCTAATAAGGTGCAATGAAGATTTACCAAACAGTGCATCCACCAAACAATCAAACTTAACTATTGAGATATTTGTTTTGTCCAAAAAATTTGAATATTCTATTTTAAACGTATTAACCAGTACTCCATTCTCATAATAGTTAATCTGGATAAGGTCTCCATGAGCATAAAAATACTTTTCTTCTGCAATCATAGCATTAGTTCGGGCATCCGTTTTCTTAATTAGGTATCCCTGGTTGTCATAAATAAAAGTAGTGTTAGTGTTATAAGGAGAATTAAGTAAATAGGATACACTTCCCTGGCCGCCGCTGATCGTATTGTCAGCATTTAAATTAGCACTTAGATCATACACATCCCTGTTTTCTAACGGACGCCAGTCTTTTATATTTACAGTATTGTTGTTGTAAATGAAACTGTATTGATCCTCTTTGTTGGCACTGGTGATGAGACGATCTTGCGCATTGTAAGCAAAGGAAATCGTATCGGCATAATAACCGCTAAATATTTCTTTTACCAGGAGTTTTGACGAATGCGGTTTGATAGATGCATTGAAACCTTGATGTAGCTCAATAGTGTTTTCTTTTTTGCATGATAAAAGCGCACCTGCAATGATTGTTGCGAATAAAATGTTTGAAATTTTCATGAAATGATTTTTTTGTTTTTAATTAATATTTTTGAGCCGCAAAAGTGCGTTGTGTCTCTTCACCTAAAAAGTATATGCATTTAAAACGTATAAAAAACTTTTTCAAAAGCTTGTTTAAACGATCAAAGCGTTTAAAAGCCTCAGCCGTAATTCGTGTACCATTAACTACACATAGCAATGCAGGATGCTTTGCTATCTTTTAACCCTCGGTGTATAGTTGATCAGAACCGAACTCATGGACGATGCCTAGCTGCTTATTTTTAATTCATTCAAGGGAGTTGCAATGCAATGGGAAAGCGAAAAAAATCACTGGAGAATATTCTTTGTTATTGTAGATTGCGCATTCACCAACAATGGTCATCACGATAGACAACGCAGAGAATGGCAGTTGCTGAACGGGGCTATGATGTTGCCAATAGTGCACAACAGGGGTACAAACTTAGCGCCCGGGAATTTACATCGCTTTTTGAAGCGCAATTGCCAGAACTTATAACACATTAATCCATTGCTCAATAGCCGCTATCGGCATGTGCGATCTTCGCCGCAAACCTCCTTACATGTCCCAGTGTGCAGGCAGAGACGTTGTGTATTTCCAGGCAATGCCGGCGATACCATAGCGAAGGACCAATCCAAAACATCAAAGGTTATTAGTAATTACTCCGGGTGCACATCCAGGTCGTTTATTTGATCTTTATAATCGGAGGGGAGCAGGATATTTTTGAGCAGCCAGTCCATCTTCATCAGCCTGCTAATTTTATACACAGGCACTACAGGCGTAAGCAAAGAAAAGTCACTAAAATCCAACAACTCTTTTACTCTGACAGGTACCACTAATTTTTGACCTTCAATCAATACCTTAAACCGCATGGCGCCAAGGTGCTTTTTATATTGTTTAAAAAGGTCGGCCGTGTATTCACTCTTTATAAGGTCTTCCATTAAATGTGCGGCTCTTACAGGCAACCAGTCAGTATAAGTAAGTGGTAATTCTTTCAATCCCATCCTTGCGCCAACACGATAAAAAACATTGTGCACTTCTTCTTTTTCTTCATCGGTTAATTTCTTTTCAAGCAGCTCGTAGGAGGCGATGGAATAATGTATCAGCATAAACAGCACATCGCGGTACGCCCAGTCGGGTATAGTGGAGCCACGATTTTGCTCCACCGCAGTATGTATCTGGCGCATGGTGTCAATTGCTTTATTGGCTTCATCCATCGGCGAAAAAACGATCCTTCTTGCATACCTCACTGTGGAGAATAACCGGCCCAATGGATCGGCAGGTAGCTTGCCGGTAAAGTAAAGCCAGTCCACGGCTTTATTAAGCGCAAATTCAGCAGAAGCGCCCGCAAAAATAAAAAGTACGGTATCGCTCTTGCCCCATATTTTTCTAACAATAGAGTTTTTTTCAACAAAGAATTGCATAAGGTTAAATTGCTTCCTACTAAGTTACGGATCATTAGGGCGCCCCCACTAAATGATGACCTGGTTTTAACAGCATAGGCTAATTTTTAACGAGCCGTACACGTGAAATCTACGGCTTGAGTAAATTGTAAATTGTCACCGAAATCTGCTAAATATTGCGCTCAAACTCTTTATCAATCAAAACAATTATCTTAATATTACGGTACGCACAAACACAGCATCCTTTTCTATTTTTAAACTATTAATTATGAAAAGAAGATCTTTCCTGAAAGCCACTGCTACGCTCTCCGCGTTCACTATTCTCAGGCCAGGCATTGTATTTGGCTACAAAGCAAACTCTGCTATTCGTGTCGGTATTATTGGTTGTGGCAACCGAGGCACTGCTGTTATCTCCTCTATGTCTCAAAACACTAATACTAACATTATTGCGATGGCTGATATTTTTGCAGATAAACTTGAAAAAGCAGCACCTGTGTTTAATAAGTTAAATGCTGATAAAAGTTTTCCTGAAATCGACCAATCAAACATGTATAAGGGTTCAAAGGCATACATGAGGTTACTTGAAAATAAAGATGTGGATGCAGTGCTGATCTCTACGCCTGCTTATGCGCATCCTGAGATACTGGAAGCTGCTGTGGCGGCGGGCAAACATGCTTATTGTGAAAAACCTGTTGCCCCTGATGTTGCAGGCTGTAAAAGAGTAATGGATGTAGGTGAAAAGTTGAATGGCAAGCTTAGTGTGGTGATAGGTTTTCAAATTCGTTATGCTACACCGTATGTACAAATGGTTGAAAGAATTCAACGTGGCGATATCGGGGATCTATTTACAGTTCAGCTCTATTATTTTTCTTCGGGATCACCGATGGTTCCGGTTAAAAATGTATCAGACGATGAGTTACGCATTCGCAATCATTATCACTTTAATGCCATGTCTGGCGGTATTTTATTAGACCAGGGAATTCACATGATCGATGTTTGTAACTGGGCGCTGAAGGGGCACGCCATCAATGCAATTGGCAGGGGAAATAATAAAGGCCGTCCTGATTTTGGTGATACATTTAGTAATTACGAAGTGTTGTACGAATATCCCAACAACCTGAATGTAAGCATCCACACAACAAAGTTCGGCCCGCAGTTTGGCGATGTGTGCTGCAAATTTATTGGAACAAAAGGTTATGCGGAGGCTCATTATAGTGGCGGCGTATTTATTAACGGCGATAACAAATGGGATTCAGGTATTGCAAAACAAACTGCAGAACTTACACCCCAGCAACAGGCAGCCGGTGTTTTTCTTTCGTCCTTGTACGATGCGGATGCAAACAAAGAACTGGCATTTATTAAAAGTATTGAGACGGGTAAATATTTAAACGAAACACGCTCGGGAGCTGAGAGTACACTCACTGCTATTCTTGGCAGGGAAACCACCATTACAAAAAGGTCAATGACATGGGACGAAGTTGTTGCCTCGAATCAACGATTAAATCCTAAATTAAACCTCTCGCAGTTTGATTGATAGCTTAGGGCGAAGGGGATTTGTTTTATTTACCGGGGAGAGGTAATTGGTTTGAAGTGACAACTTCTAAATATTATGCTCAATTATATTTATCTTATTTCTTCCCGGATAGGTTTCCTGCCATGATTGCTTTTTTGATGATTGACAATAAACAACTGTGGTGGTAAATTTATATTCTGAGGGCCGTATAAAAGTTAAAAGAAATAATAGATTACAGTGAATGATTTAATATTAGATAAAGATGGAAATTTTGTAGTACGGGAGTCTGTACTTTTAAATACCATTATGGGGTTTATCTTCCTGGCAATTTTAATCGGAGTTTTGTTCACAAGAAATTTTGAAGCAAATCAGCCTATTGGCTCCTTTCATCTGATCTACCTATTTCTCATAGTCGGAATTGTAGCCGTTTTTACCAAAGCAAAAAGACGTGACGTTATCCTGATCATCAACAAAAATGGAATATACTATAGGAGCAAACTTGTTTCGGATTGGCCTAACTTTATCAATGCATATATCTACCAGGAGGACTATGTTGTATCAAATAATTCTGATGGATTAAATGATAAATTTTACGTTGTTATAACTTTTTTCGAACCACAGTCAGAAGCCAATTACATGTACAAAGTGCCGATGAGTAATAGCCAGGACAAATCTGAGTACCAGGTAATTTCCGCGATTGAATATTTTTCCAAGAAAAAATTATCACAAAATATCATTTAATAGATCTAAGCGGTAGTCCATGTCTCAATCAATCCTGACAAGCCCACGAGCTTTGCTACTTTCGATTGCTATTAACTTTATTGACATTCTACAAAACCAGGAAAGCATTTTATAAATGAGCGTATGGCGACAAAAAGCAATTGAGGTTGCACCAGAATTAAAAAAAGACTTTCAAGACCCATGCTTGTCACCATATACTGTTTTTAGCGAGTTTTTATCTTTGTTAGAACAAGCCCATATTGACAATGACACAACCAAACTTAAAAATATCTACGACTATGCTGAATGGTGTTCCCAGCAAAAAGACCAAAAGCTATGGAATTCAGCAGGGGTTTCTTTTTATGAACATCTTTGTGACAACGAACTTGTATTCTCTCAATTTACCAGGTGGATAAAAAAAAGTGTTTACTTAGATCATAGAGACTTGCTAAAGCATAGATTTGAAGAGGACAAAATAAAACTACTTGACAAATTTTATGGTTGGACAAAGACACAAAAGACCAGGTAGCCGCCATCACCACTACCGCTCGCATGGTTTTTTGTTATTTAACCTTGCTACCAATACATTTAATCCTCGGAGATATTGTACATTACATTATCCTTTGAACATAGGCAAGGATTAATTAATTCCATGGCACTACCGATAAAACATCTTTTAATTGCAGATGATGACCTTGATGATATTGAATTGTTTGAATCGGCCATGTTAGAAACCTGTCCGGATTTGAAAATTACGAAGGCTCATGATGGCGAAAAACTCTTAAAAATATTACCTACCATACCCTTACCCGATATTATTATCCTCGATTTAAATATGCCTTTTATAGGGGGAAAAGAATGCCTTCAAAAAATTAGATCTCAGTACCAATTTAATGAGGTGCCAATTGTAATATTCTCAACATCCCGTCACGTGGATGACATCAATTATTGTCTTTCTGAAGGTGCCAATCATTATATTGTAAAACCAAGCAGCTATTCAGACTTAAGAACTATTGTGGGTAAGCTGTGCGAGGGGGAGTTAAGCAATATCAATTAATTGCTGGCTGCGCCGCCAATAATAATCCGGCGCTTACATTAGTTGTATGTTTTAACGATTTAGGATGTTGTAGGGGTAAAGGATTTAGTCCAATAAACCATGATCGCCTGGATGGTATCTTTTAACTCAGAAAATGAGCTGTCCTTAACAAAAAATCCCTGCGCCGCCATCTTAAAAGCATCTTCCACTATTTCTTTATTTTTTGTAGTTGTAAAAAAAACAAAAGGAATACTTCCTCCATTGAGCTTTGGATTTTCCAGCAGCTTCCTCTTGAATTCGAACCCATCCATCTTTGGGAATCTAATATCTGAAATAATTAGAAAAGGTAAACCCTTCATTTTCTCCAAATGATCATAGGCACGGTCGGGATCCGTAAAGGGGATGACCTGGTTTGGATACCCTAATTCATTAAAGACTTCCTGGTAAATTTGTAGATCATCCGGGTCATCATCTACGATCATGATTGGGCCGTCGTAACTCATTTTTTATAAATGCCTATAAAAAAATTGTGCCAACCCCCGGAGACAGAAATACTATCAATATTTCGATCAATTTTGGGCTTATAAATTCATCCTATTTCCAGGTACGTAAGCTATGCACCGGGTTACTATGATTAAACCTATTTATAACTTTAAAATATTTTCCGGCATAACCCTTCCCGGATCTCGAACTATAAAATGAATCCGGGAAACTATCTACCAGTCCAATTCCGGGTTTTTTCGATGTTTATATTTAAAAAATTGTTTAATTGCATTCAAAAATAAATCTATGATAGTAGCGTATGTAACATTTAACGGCAACACAGAGGAAGCCTTCAGTTTTTACAAATCAGCATTAGAAGGTGAGATTACGAATATTCAGCGTTTTGGCGATTCCCCACATGGCGGGCAAATGTCTGATGCTGACAAGAACAAAATTATGCATATCGCTTTAGAGGCGCCTGGCGGAGTTAAATTAATGGGCAACGACTTCCTGGATTTTATGGGCGATCCGTTTAATGCAGGCAACAATTTTTCCTTATCGTTTCATCCGGATAGTGAAGAACTGGCAGACAAATTATTTAACAGCCTTTCGGCAGGAGGTAAAGTTACAGTGCCAATGAGCAAAGCTCCATGGGGTGATTACTTTGGAATGTTTACCGACAAATTTGGAATTAAATGGATGATTAATCACCAGAAAAAATAATGCCCATTATTACTATACAGGGTAAGGAATAAATTAGTGAACAATTTTTTTTGGGCCCAGCAGTCCCGATATATTGGGATCAATTAAGCTTCGTTGGCAGCCTGTCCGCGGCGGCGGATCGCACCCGATGGCTATCGGGTTTTTTACATTTTATCAATGAGGAGCAAAATACCAGGTCACTGATTTATTCCTTGTGCGCTATAACATTAAAACTATTACCACCAGTCTGCACAAAAAGCCCCGCGTTAAAGAGATAGTGCGGTCATCTTCTGTTGATACCGACTCAAGTAGACAGCAGAAGTATAAGATGGCAAGAAAACAACTCGCATAAAGCATGTCTTATTCCTGCTGCTAATCAATCTAACAGATCCATTATGCAAAATTTTTACTCAATATCTTTTTCCATCCCTCTCTTCTTTCTGGCCGTGAAAAAACCCTGATACTGGCGGAGATCCAATCTCCATCATTTCCTTGTGTAAACCTTGGAAACCTTGACACGGAGCCTGCTCCCATGTTTACCGCTGCATCAAAAAGCATTGCCGCAGAGAGATCGTCTTTTAATTGCAATTCAATAAATTTTGAATAGGCTTTATCAAAATAATTTTGATTAGCAATATTTTTATTAATAGCCATTGCGAATTGTGCCTTAATTCCTTCCGGTCCCGATGTAGCCAGTACAAGTTCTTTTAATAATGCTGTATTAAACCTTCCCTTTAATGCAGCCGGAGAATTATGTGGATCTATTGTTCCGAATGCAGTTTTTATTCTCGCAGATAAATCCAGTTTTCCGGTAAGCTCTAAAAGTTTACCAACGCCACCTTCAGGTCTTGCAAGCTGAATAAACCCAACAGATACGCCTGCATTATCATAAGTATTTATTCCATCAAAGCCCGCTTCAAATGCGGAGGTAATTGAGAGGCATAATAAAAATGCTTCCAATGCACCCGGGGTATCTTTATGCATAGAGTTTTCAGCAAATGCCTGCTTGGCCAATTCAACCATGGGAATATTATTTAAGTTGAATTTAATACTCCCAAAAGAAAACAATCCACCGGTTGGAAAACCCGGCTTTGCCTTTTGTGTTCCGAATACCAATTTCGGAGCAGGTATCGGCGTGTTGTCTGTAGGTAACGGTAATACAGAAGTTGTTATTCTTTTCATACTGGTTTTAATTTTTAGGGGTTATCTTTTATTTAGTGAAGATGTATTGCAAATGGGCAGCGTTTTAAAGAACGATTGGTAAGATAGTATTTTGTAAAGTGAATTCAAAGGCCTTTAGCGCCGTGTTATTTTTCGTTTAAGATCGATTGGTAAAGAAAACCCTTGGAAACAATTTTAAAAATAATATTTTAGTAGTGCATTTTATATTTATTTATCCAAAAAAATAACCGCTATGTTAAGCAACTTACAAATGGTGACAAACTATGGAGAACCTGGTAACCCGGACAACCTGACGGTCATCTCATCTCCTTATCCCATGCGGATTGCATGGAACCCTGCCCAGATAACTTCCCGTATCCAGTGTCATAAACTGGCGGCACATTCTTTTTTAGATGTGTTTAATGAACTGCTCTCAGTGTATGGAATGAGTCAGCTACGTGCACTTGGTATCGATCTGTTCGGTGGCTGTGTTAACTTCCGTCCCATGAGAGGTACAGAGAAAAAATATGAAGCTGCGGTTAAAGCAAATAATCCAAAACTGGCCGCTACTTTTTTAAGTAAACATAGCTGGGGAACCGCCATTGATCTTGACCCCTCCCGCAATCTGCTAAAAGAAACAAGCAGGACAGCTCGTTTTGCAAAACCTGAGTATAAGCAAATGGTAGATATATTTTATAAACATGGGTTTGTTGGCTTAGGAAGAGAAGAAAACAGGGACTGGATGCACTTTGAACTAAAATAAAAAGACAAAACTCTTAATAATTTGCGGGAGTAGCTCAATGTTGTAAACTACAGCATTGATAATATCTAAGCAACCTGCAAGAGCCTAATGTATTCCTGGTTAAAAGATGCGGTGCAAAATATTATAGCTTAGTATTGCTCTAAAGTTTCCCGCATGATTTCATATAATACGAAAGAGTGGTTCACATTTATTTTCCGGTTTCATAGAGCCGATACTTTTCGCAAGCTTCTGCCCCTGATGATTGGTATCGGAATATATTCCGCCATCATTGCTTACCTCGAACTGGAATACTGGAATTTGTCAGCTAAGAGCTATGTGAGTAACCTTCCTGTAATGCATACCCTGCTTGGGTTTGCCATTTCTATGTTACTGGTGTTTCGTACCAATACCGCTTACGACCGCTGGTGGGAAGCAAGGAAACTTTGGGGTAGCCTTGAACTGATCGCCGAAGAAATTGAAGATCCATTTGGCGGCGATGAAAATGACCTGCCTACCGATAAACTCTCGCAGAACATTCACCGGAATGTGGAGGAGATATTGTAGGAATTAATTCTTTATCGGCTGCACGTTACATGTTGCAGGGTGCACGCTTTTGCAAAAATGGAATGATGAGAATGTTGTTGCATATAATGCCTTATTCCCGCACGTGGTAACGGGCAGCAACGATACTATTATTCGTCAATCAGGTAGTGTTGGATGGATTGTTGCAATAGATTATTTTCGGATGCGCAAAATTGCAGAGTTGGCTGCTAGATAATTTTTAACTAACAGAATGAAACTTTATTTTCCAATCATTTTAATCTACCTGTCACTGAGCTGTGGTAACCGCGAGCCTACGTCATTATCTACCGTTACACCCATTCATACAAATGATATTCAACCTCAACTAAACTCACAATTACCTTTTTTAGACACAATCATAATTATATCTGACCAGAATTCTACATTGACTGTTAATAAGCACATCAATGATAAGGAAGCTGAAAAACTTCTTTATGACTATTTTTTAAAGAAAGGAATATTATCTCAAAAAGAATTGCAAATCAGGTCAACAATTAATATGGACATGGAAACTATAAATTATGATACCATTTATGAAATACATTCTTCAAATTTATCGGGAGCAGTACTTTCCTATTGGTTAGGACCAGTAGATTTAAATGGACACTGCTTTCAGCCAAGTAAAGCAATCATCTTAAATACAAAGAAAGGTTATAGGATTAAAAATGAAGGCTTCATTCCCACCAACTTCGCTATTGACAGCGTAAAAGGAACAAACATTTACGGTTATGATTATGAGTGCGGCGGAAGAGGAGTTTTACGAGAATTTAGGGTAACATTAAGATGGTAAACTTTGCCCTACAAAACTTTGCAAAAGCAGGGCTATACAACGTAACATCAACTATGTGCAACATGGCATCGGTGTTTTCAGGTCTTGACAGCAACTAATTTCCTGCCGTCGGCAAGGCAAAACTTTATACCCTACTATGACCACCATTCTAAAATTTAATAAAGTCTATTTTGCCCTTACAGTCTTATTATTTGGTATTGAAATACTCATTGCCAAATTTGCACATGATCAAATCATACGGCCTTATGTTGGAGATTTATTAGTAGTCATACTAATTTATTCTTTTGTGAAGTCATTCCTGAACACGCCTTACTTAGTTACTGCATTGGCAGTGTTGGTATTTTCATACGCTGTCGAGATCTTACAATACTTCCACGTTGTAAACAAATTAGGACTTGAGCATTCAAAATACGCACGCATCGTTATCGGGACATCTTTTGAATGGATCGATCTAATAGCATATACTTTAGGAATCGCCCTTGTGATTTATATAGAAAGTACATTAGCCAGCAGAAAACAAAAAACAGGTATCAAAGTTGTGTAATCAACAAAAGCAGGCAACAGGAGTGTGCTTCATTATAATCGACAGTGGGATGTGTTCACGGCTACAATGATCAATCAGCTTAGCATCGAATGATTTTAAGAAACAAATTTTATAACTGCTCCCGTTTTCTTTGTCACCCATTCTTCTGTGCCATTTTCATTAAAGAAGAAATTTATTTCTTTGTCAATTAGTTTGCTTTGTAACGTAATTTTTTCGGGCAACCATCCGTTGCCTATTCCATCGGTTAATGCCTCCACGGTAAGGCTTTTAATTTCGCCGAGATCCATACCCTCCAGCGTTATACAAGTAGTTGTGCCTCTTTCCAGGGCTCCTTCAGTATTTGCATTATAGGGAAGGCTTTTCAGTGACAGCCCGGAAGCTCCGGTGAGTGTAAATAATAGTGTTGCATCAGTACCAGCCAGGAATTTGCCGGATGTTTCCACCGACAATATATATTTTGGAGGTGGCGCAACTGTAAACGGATTGTATCCATTTTGGGCAAGTTCGTATACATCGTTATATGGGGCCGTTATGATCAAATCATTTAGCTCCTTTACCGCTGCCGCATCCACCATTATACCATCAATATAGGTATCTAAATATCTACGCATTGCGGCTTTGTTACTAAGTACCCAGGTATAAATAAGTGTAAAGCTATCGGGTTCATTTTGGATACGGCAATGTTGTGCTTCCGCTATGTTTTTAAAAACGCCCGGTTTGGTTAAGAAGGTGGTAATGCCATCAGCATAAGAGAAATTTTTCTGGCCACCATTTTTAAAAATTTGCCCGAGCATGGAAGGTGGTGTATTAGATTCATCTACCCCTACTCCCACGTTATCATAGCCGCCCTTATAACGATTTAAAAAATCATGGTCATCAGCATTTGTCATCAGCATCGTCACACCGTTGCAAGGCCCTCCTGAAAAGTTTTGTTTTACCACATCCATAAAATGATTGGGATCAAAATCTGTCTCCTTTATATCCCATATTAATAGGGCGAGGTTATACTGCTTGTTAAGTAGTAGCGATTTTAATTCCTGTAAATAGCCCTGAACAGTGGGAACATTTTCATAGGAGGGTTGTGGGGAATGGCTTACATAAAACTGCCCGTTGGCATGTACAATATCAGGCTCCAGGGCATTGGCGCCTTTGTCTAAAAAATCCTTTGCCTCGTCGATGGTATTTGGGTTATGCCCAATTATAAAAAAAGGCCGTTTTTGTCTTAACATATAAGCATATTGATTTTTATTCTTTTTTGTGACCCGATGCCTATCGGATGGGGAATTGTCAATGCCCGGCTTTTTATATTCAATTATCGTGCATAAAATATTACAGGCAACATTGTATAAATTTATCCGCAATAAATTTATGGCAATTATTAGTGCTTCACGATGGAGATGTAAGAAATAAACAGCCAGTTGGCGAAGATCATCTACTTTAAATCTTTTTATTTTAATTGATGATAATGAAGATATCAATCGCATTACTCTTCCTTTTATTTGCAACCATTACAATTTTTTTCTTTTATCAAAAGTGTTTGTCTATCAGAGTTCCGATAAATGCTGAGAAGTTTTCAGGGTTTGGATCGATGATTGGATCAGTACTGACAGCTTTCACAGTCTATTTACTTTAGCCATGAAGTGAAGGAAGAAATTAACTTGCTTTATCACAACCACTAATCAAACCCTATGTATTATATTTAATCCATGACAACCAAAACAGAATCTACATCACGAAGCCTTGCCCGTTCAATAGCAATGGGTGTTCTTTTGAGCATGTTATTTTTCTACGGTATCCATGTGTTGGGTAAATGGAATGTCGAAAATTACCGCCCGGATTCGCAAACAACTTTTACCGTATTGCTGCATAATAAATGTGCGGTATTGGGTGATACTCATACACTCAGACCTAACACTGACATTTCAGGTATGGGTGAGGGTATTGGCGGAACTAAGCTTAGCGGAAGCTTTATGAATTTTACTGATGGGCATGTTGTGGGCATGGTCATTCTTTCGCTGGTGTTAGGGGGAATTATTTTTGCCATTCGCAAGAGCTTGAAAAAGAAACGGCAGTAAAAAAGCATTCACCTTTTCGATGTCTTGTGCTTGCCACCAATGAAGGAGCAGCAGTTTTCAAAATTAATATTTGAGCAATGCAAACTACAGATGGATTGACAATCGAAAAAATTGATAGCATCGCCGCACTCGCTGATCCGGTGTTGCGCAATGTATTAATAACTCAATACTATTGCGACCTCTCCGCTGTATTTATCATCCAGTCAATGCTCCACATTTTATAAACACACCAGGTCATTGTGCCAACATCATCCATCAGAGCAAAATAAAGCCTCAAGGCTGAATAAACAACTCAACTAAAGCCTTCACTCTAAACATGTGTTGCCGGCAATGCAATACACATTCTATTACCATAAAAACCGGCTGGCAATCTGCAGGAAAATTATTTAAATTTGCAATCACTTCCAGACCACCCATCAACAAAACAAGTAAACCTAAAAATTCAAATTTTATGGCTAACAACAGCGTTTCGTTACACAGAGTTCTTAAAGCGTCTCCTGAAAAAGTTTATCGGGCATTTACTGAAGCTAACGCAATTGCATCGTGGTTACCTCCGTATGGCTTCCTTTGTACCGTGCATGAAATGGATGTGAGAACGGACGGAACTTATAAAATGTCATTTCATAATTTTTCTACTAGTAACGGCCACTCATTCGGAGGAAAATATCTCGAGATTAAACCCAATGAATTTTTAAAGTACACAGATAAATTTGATGACCCGAACCTTCCGGGTGAAATGGTTACTTCAGTTTGGCTACAAAAGGTTTTGGTGGGTACCGAAATAAAAATTTTGCAGGAGAATATACCTTCAATGATACCTATGGAAATGTGCTATTTAGGTTGGCAGGAATCCCTGGAGAAGTTGGCGAAATTAGTGGAGCCGGAAATTCCGGACATGTGATTCAGCGCTAACGTTGAAGCGATTGGTTACAAATCTGTGCAAGTGTACAATTAAACGAAAACTTCAATGACAAGACGGACAAAAAGCGTAGTATCGATCTTACCCGGTTCCCCTTTTTTTGCTTGCTTTTGTAAGTTTATTCAGCAACAACTACGGGCTAACGATTTTTAAATGCAGCTAAATCGCCAGGCCATACCAGTTATCCTAAAAGGCAACACTTCATCAGCTTAAATCATAATCAAAATGAAAAAAAGACTCCTAATTACCTGCACACTTGTCGCAACATTCGGACTTGGTTTCGCTTTCAAGTCATTTCTTACTAAAATTACTAACGACCAGCCATCGATGAAAAAGGTAACAGGCATTGGGGGCATTTTTTTTAAATGTAAGGATCCTAAAAAAGTGAGAGAATGGTATAAGACTCATCTTGGTTTAAATACCAACCAATACGGGACAGTTTTTGAATGGAGGCAAGGTGCAGACACCACAAAAAAGGGATTTACACAGTGGAGCCCATTTGCTGAAACAACGAAATACTTTGCACCATCAACAAAAGACTTTATGATTAACTATCGGGTAGAGAATTTAGAAGGCCTCATTGATCAGCTTAAAAAAGATAGTGTAACAGTAACAGACCAAATTGAAACTGTTGAATACGGAAAATTTGTTCATATCCTTGATATAGAAGGCAACAAAATTGAACTGTGGGAACCCAATGATATAGAATTCGAAAAGCTTGGTGCAAAAATTGGCAGTACGAGTACAAAATAAGTATAGATACAGATTGGGATTAAAGAACGCTATACCATTAACGGGAGTATTTTATAGTGGCACCAAAACGATGAAAATTAATTGAAATAAAATTTACTGATTATTCAGGCGCCGGTCAATAGCTTCCTCTATACAAATGATCTCCCTTTCTTTCGGCGATTTTTTTCAATGGTATTTGCAGGCCGTTTGTTTTTTCCAGCCAATTGTATAATTCATTTCTCAACTGCAACCCTATTTTATCCATGTCTTTATTTCGAATAAGATTATTCATTTCGTAAGGATCATTCTCTATATCAAATAATTCGTTGATGTCCCAGATGCCGTTATAAGAAATATATTTATACTTGTCAGTGCGTACTGCAAAAGTGGTGGGTGTTTGAGGAAAGGCCTGCTCCCAATAGTATTCATAAAAAACTTTATCACGCCAGGCAATTTCTTTCCCTTTTAATAATGGTAAAAAAGATTGTCCCTGCATTTGATCCGGCTTCGGTACACCCGCTATCTCCAGGAAGGTAGGAGCAAGGTCAATGTTCAATATCATTTGCGGAATAACAGAACCAGCCTTCAACATTCCCGGCGCCCATACCAGCAATGGTACCCGCATACTCGCTTCATACGCGGTTCTCTTATCTATCAGGCCATGCTCACCAAACTGGAACCCATTGTCTCCCATATAAACGATCATGGTATTATTAGCCAGCCCGTTTTTTTCTACCCACTCCATCACCTGTTGAATACTTTCATCCACTGCCTGTAATGTTTCAAGATATAAATGATAGAATTCATCAAAAGGAATTTTTCCATCGTACATGTAATCCACGCCGTGCCAGCTATAGCGTTGCGCACGAACCCAATTTGGGATGTCTTTATAATTAACGGTTGTTGCAGGAGGTGTAACTATTCCGAATTTTTTGCTGCTATCCGTTGCCGTTAAATACATAGACGGCGGGCAAACGATTTGCAGGTCCTTGTATTTCCCGATATGCCGCTTAGCCGGCATAAACTCCGCATGCACACCCTTATGAGATAAATACAGGCAGAAGGGTTTATCCTTTTCCTTATTCATCCAGTTGATCGCCCTGTTGGTTAATTCATCAGTTATATAATTTTCGCCGGTTAGCTTTTCATGTTTGCCATTCACGTTCAGTGTGTTTCCATAATAAATGCCCTGTCCCTCAAAACTTACCCATTCATCAAAACCGGGCTGCGGCTTATCGCCAGTATTGCCCATGTGCCATTTTCCCATAAAGGCTGTTTTATAGCCTTTCTTTTGCAGGTATTGCGGAAAGAAAATAAGGTTGTCTGGCAAAGGGGCCGAATTATCTACCACTGTATGTGTGTGGGCATATTGGCCGCTCAAAATAGAGGCACGACTAGGAGAACAAAGGGCAGTGGTAACGAAAGCATTTTTTAAGTGGGCGCCCTCTTTTGCCATACGATCCATACCTGGCGTTGCTAAACCCGGTACTGCTTTGGTGAAGCCCATGAAATCGTACCGGTGATCATCCGATAAAATATAGATGATGTTCATCGGTTTTTTAGCCGACTGCGCAGATGTCCATGCAGGCATTGATAGCACAATCAGCGATAAAAAAATAATTCTTTTGTTCATAATTCAGTTGATCATCGAGCCAAATTGAGTTACCATTAAAAGCATGAAAAGGATACAATACTAAAGTAACTGCAATGGCTCGTTTCTCCAAATTAAATGATATTGTTATTTTTCGATGACAGCGAGCGGTTAATCCTCTTTATGGTGCTTGCAATAGAAATTTTTTGTGACCGGCTTTTACAGCTACGGCCGGCATAGTTGTGTCACTCACTTGTACGGCATACCATTATGGAGCGACTTTAGAAACCAGCCGGAGTAGAATCGAAGCACGTACCGGCGGGGTTTTCGCATTCTACATCATTAATTACAAAACACTTTATAGCGAAACCCCGGCGTAGAAAATAGCTTTTGTTTTTACTCTCTCAACACCAGCACACAACTGTGCAGTTTTTAATTTTGGAGAACTTTCAACACCGGGGGTTTCGCAGGTGGTGATCTTATTACTTGGAATTGATGTGGCGAAAATCCCGCTGGTACAGAAAGCCTTATTTTTTGGCTGTGTTTTTTCTATCGTACTCTTTCGATTTCTTTAATAAATGTGCCCCCTACATATTTAATTTTTCGTTCTTCCCAACCTGATGTCAATATACTTACAACTTTTCCCTCTTTGTCAACTATTGGTGCACCGCTAAAGCCTGAAAGGTCAAACTTGGATTTTATAATAAAATTTAGCATTGATGTTTCTTCGTCATAGCTGTCATAAAAAATTTCATAAACATTCTCTTTACATTTTTCTTGACTATATGGACAGCCAATTATATAAAGGTTGTCGCCTTTTGTCGGAAGATTGAAATTAGGATTTAAAGGCAAAATATTAAACTTTGTATTTGTTACCTCAAGAAGTAAAATATCCTTATTTAAGGAATCGTAATTAAGGGTACTTGCCCCTATAATAACTGTATCTAACCGTGGGTTAATTTTCACTCGTGGAAACATTTTCCAACTGATTAGAAACTTCTTTAAGTCACCAACTTTAATTTCCGGTTCAACACCCATTGCTTCACCAAGAACGTGTTTAGCAGTTACTGCAAATACTTTATTTTTGTAATTGATAAGAAAAGCACTTGCACCAATCATTTCATCTTTGTGATCTTTAAATAATGCAAGGTTTGTTAATAATATCTGATTTTTCGCTACCAAATTTTTAACTACTTCGTCACTAACTTTTCCATTCTGTTTGGTTTGACAAAATGAAAGTGTTGTTAGAGTTAGAAAAATCATTGTGATTTGTAAATTCTTCATATTTCTGTGAGGTCGTTTAAAATTATTTTTAGCAAGTAAATATACGTGACAAGGGGCTATCGACGAAAAAGGTGCGTATTGAAAACCTCACGTACCGGATGGGTTTTTTCATTATACAGCATTAATTACAAAATACTTTATAGCGAACCCCCGACTTAGAAAAGAGCTTTGATTTTTTGCGCTCTCAACACCAGCACACAACTGGGCAGCTTTTAATTTTGGAGAACTTTCAACATCGACGTTTCGCAGGTGGTGATTTTATTACTTGGAATTGATGTGGCGAAAACCCCGCTGGGACTGAGCAAGGCATCACAGTAATATTACTTCACGTACCGGCGGGGTTTTCGCAGTATACAGCATTAATTGGAAAACACTTTATTGCGAAACCCCGACGCAGAAAAGAGCTTTGATTTTTGCGCTCTCAGCACCGGAACACAACTGTGGCAGCTTTTAATTTTGGAGAACTTTCAGCATCGGGGTTTCGCAGGTGATGATTTTATTATTTTGAACTTATGCGGCGAAAACCCCGCTGGGACAGATGGTAAAAAACAAAGTTATTAGTAGGATAAATAATTTCATAATTGCACGCTTAGTAAATATATGCAACAAGATGCTATTAACGAAAAACGTGCGTATTGAAAATCTCACGTATCGGCGGGGTTTTCGCATTATACAGCATTGATTAGAAAAGATTTTATTGCGAAACCCCGACGTAGAAAAGAGCTTTGATTTTTTTACGCTCTCAACACCAGCCCACAACTTTGGCAGCTTTAATTTTGGGAGAACTTTCAACATCGACGTTTCGCAAGTGGTGATTTTATTGCCTGGAGTTAATGCGGCGAAAACCTCGCTGGGACTGAAAGATTTAGGTTCTAGAGGCCGGTCAGGTCGTTTTTAAAGACTTGTTTATAAAACAACGCAATGCCGACGAAGTGATGTCAACTTATGCTGTTTCGTAACAGCGAGGCATCACAGTAATATTACTGAAACATGAAGGGGGTAATACGTAGTAATAGCTCCTTTCATAAATGACTGAATTTACATAAGTTTACCATGTAAAAAAATGAGCAGTCACTGAATAGCTTTATACAAGTACAAAGGTCTTTATTGTATCTACCACCATTATTACACCTAACAACTAAAAAATGAAACCTATAATATATGTAGTAGATGACTCTATTGATTTTTTAGAGGTGTTTTCTTCTATGTTGAGGAGGAATAGGTTTCACCCTGTGGCAGTAGACTCACAGAATTTACTGTTTGAAAGCCTTCAAACTACGTCGCCGGATTTAATCTTAATCGATGTTAAGTTTGGCCATAACGATGGAAGGACGCTCTGTCGGAATTTAAAATTGAAGTATGGTTTAAAGAACACACCTATCATATTAATTTCTGCTAACCATCAAAACCTCGAAGATTATGAAGCGTATTTAGCAGATGATTTTCTTGAAAAACCATTCGGCTTTGCAATGTTTTTAACAAAAGCAAATGCCTTACTTAATGTTGTTGTTTAGCTTTTATGTGTGCTTCCGATCAGGGGGATGCCCGGATTTATTGGTCTTCTTACTTAATTACAAAATACTTTATTGCGAAACCCCGGCGTAGAAAAGAGCTCTGACTTTTGCCCTCTCAACACCAGCACACAACTGTGGCAGCTTTTAATTTTGGAGAACTTTCAGCATCGGGGTTTCGCAGGTGGTGATTTTATTACTTGGAATTAATGCGGCGAAAAATCCGCCGGAACAGGAATTATCTAAACGGATTTTTCTTTGGACTGCTTCTCGTATCATACATATTTATTACTTCTACAGTATCATCTTTAATTCTGTAGAATAGCCTGTTATGCTTTGTTATTAATATACTTCTTACAGGCTTAATTACTGACGAGGGAACTCCGATATAAGGTTGCTTGGATAAAGTCTGAAGTCTCTTTTGAAGTTTATTGATGAACGTGTTAGCGACATCTTCGTTCCAATCAGCCTTAAGATATTCCAGGAGTTTGATGAGTTTATTTAAAAAGCGCTTCTTGTAAATTATTTTGTACGCCATTGTCTTATTGCTTCATCCAACTGCTGTTGTGAGATGGTATCAGATCCGAAAGGTTCCTTCACTAAGTTTATCAGTTCCTCTTTATCATCGTCAAACAACTTATGTGTTACATCAATGTTTGCATCCTGCGTAAAATATTCGTAATCTTCTTTTAGCAGCAACAATAAATTTTCGTCATTGGTATTCGAAATCTTATCAATGAGGTCCTGTTTAATATTATTAACCATATAGTGCTTTTAAATATTAAAGTTAACCATTTGTATTTAATTCCTCCTTCGCCGGTTTTCGCATTATATAGCCCTAATTTGAATGCACTTTATAGCGAAACCCCGACGTAGAAAAGAGCTTTTATTTTTGCGCTCTCAACACCAACACACAACTGGGGCAGCTTTTAATTTTGGAGAACATTCAACCTCGGGGTTTCGCAGGTGATGACTATGTCTCGGCGGGGTTTTCGCCAGAACAATTTCCAAAGTTTAAAACGGCTGTGTTGCGAAACCCCGACGTATAATGCAGTTTGCGAATAATACAGCCACTCTCACCAGTAGTGAAAGCTATAAATCCATATAATGCGTGGGGTGGAAATATCGTACTAATTGTATTTCATAAAAGGAAGCGCTGCTGTGTTCGTATTCAACAAAATCTTTTGCCAGCATCCATTTACCAGTAACAGGATTATTATGAATGTAATTTATTTTTTGCAATAAAAACGGTTGAGTAAAAATCGCTTTGGCATCAAAGGAATCTTTAAATATTTTATGCAACTGTCCTTTTTTCTTTTCTCTTTCTGTAACCAAACTTTTCAAGTGATCAAGCATTGTTGCATTTCCTGCAGCTTCCAGCTTGTTAACGATTTCGTAAGCTATAAACCTTTTACCATTTGCGATGACCTTATTAAGATCGAAGCCTTCACTATGAAAATGTAAAATAACATGCAGGTGATTGGGCATAATAACATAAGCTATTATATCAACATTATATTCTTTTTTTAAAACGTCAAACCATTTATAAACCATATCATGCGTATTGGTCATTTCAATCAGCGGTATCCATTCAACGCAGGTAAAAGTGACAAAATAAGTTGAGTAGGTGTTGCTATGTTTTAGCTTTATCGCCATAGCATGAAGTTAAAAAATAACAGGTTTGCCAGCAGAAATATTTATAGTGCATTATACGTCGGGGTTTCACAGTTACCTTATTAAATTAATGAGAGCATTAGGTGAAAACCCCGCCGGGACAGAATTTGGAATTGATTCACGTACCGGCGGGGTTTTCGCATTATCCAGCATTGATTATAAAATACTTCGTAGCGAAACCCCGACGTAGAAAAGAGCTTTTATTTTTTTGCCCTCTCAATCAGCACACAACTGTGCCCGCTTTTAATTTTAGAAAACTTTCAAAATCGGGGTTTCGCAGATGGTGATTGTATTATTTGGAACTTACGCGGCGAAAACCCCGCTGGGACAGAAAGTATTTCTATTTAATAAAGTACAAGATGAATACCCGCCAATACAGTAAAAATAATATTGTAGTTATCAAAGGTGGATACTTTGATTTTAAAACCTTCCGTCCCCCAATGGTATGCCGCACAAGTGAGTGACACAACAATGCCGCCATAAAATACAACTGCCCGTAACATCATCTTCCTTTCCTTTTTCTGAACGAGTTTCACAAAAGTATTTTTGTTTTATAAACCACCTCCTCTATTCAGGAATCACCTGTACAATCATATCATTTTCAAAAACGGAAGGCGCAATACCAATAAAAATAGCAGGGCCGGTAGTTGCGACTCTTAATTTAAGGGTGTGATTGCCTGCACCTACGGGTAATAATTTACTGCCGGTCAACAGCGGGTCTTCACCATTTGGCACTATGTAACGGTGGAGGCTTACATCGCTGCCATCAAGGTTCAACCGAAGATCAACCTGGGTTGTTCCGCAAAAGGCGCAGGTTCCGGCATAGCAGGCAATATTTAAATTGACCAGCAGTTTAGCGTTACCGGATGTGGTAAAAGAGTAGGTAAGTCCCGGCACATCAGTAAGTGTATACGACGACATGGACACGCTATTAGTTCCCCTGATGTCCACAGTGCTGTTAAATAAACTATTGGTGCCAGAACCCCAGGTTGCGGCTGCTGAACCATTACTTTGTAACACCTGCCCGGCAGCGCCGGTATTGCCGACTACAGCCAGGGCGCCATTTGCTTTTACTGCAAAACGCTCATTGAATACACCTGCTGCATCGTAACCAATGGCTACATCCGCATTGGGATTGTCTGAATATATTTGTAAGCGGTTGCCCGATACGCCCAATCCAACATCGCCTGTGGCACCGGGATACAGCGTTATCTTTTTTTCGAGTGTTGCTGCAAATGATAGCGGTGCATTGGGGTTATTGTTGCCGATGCCTACGCGGCTGTTTAAAGCATTATAAGTAAATCCCCAGCCTCCGGGTCCTCCGTAAAATCCAATATTCTGATTGTTTTGCGTACCCATAAATCCTAACTGGCCGCTGTTGTCGGCCTTTGATAGCCAAATGCCCGGACCATCGTTAAGATCGATTGGAATGGAACCGTTTCGGAGATTGATACGTCCATTAAGGAAAAGACCGTCCCTGCCACTGTTGGTAATCCGCATTCTTTCGATGAAGCTGTTGCTGTTGCCATAACCAAAAACAATGTTATCCAATTCTGTATAAGCATGCAACTGGAGGAAGCCGCTTTGTATGCCAATACCGTAATTATTACCACTCACATTACCATCATCCCATAAAATTATTTTTTGTCCGCTGGTTGGCGGAAAACTTAATGGCCCCCTGGGTGACGTGGTACCAATACCGACATTTTGCGAATGCAGGTATTGATGTAAGATCAAAACAAATAATAAGGTGAGATAACTTTTTTTCATCTGGAGAGTTTTAAAAGTGAATTTTTCTTTGTTGTGTATAGCCTGCCGGGCTAATGAAACATACAAAAAAAAATCCATTGTTTTATGTGCTGGCGAGGTTTTGAAGTACAGTTTTTTTATTTAGCAGCGTACCAGGCGGGAACTCCGCCTGAGCAGTAAGCGGTAATCTTTGACATTGATTTTTCCAAAAACCATCCTGGTAAGTATGAATAAAAATAGCCCTCCCTTTTTTATGCGATGACGCAAAAAAGATAAATGGTCGGCACACTTGCTTACATTTGATTATAAAAAAAAGTTGAAAACTTTATGGGATATAAAAGTTTTTGCTGGTAGTAGTAAAGGCATCAAATGTTTTTATACACCAAACAAAATTTGAATGCAGGTAAGCGCATCATTTCTCAAATAAAAGCGGCTATGATTTTTAAAAGTCAAGGCGATATAGAATCGAACTGTTATGGACAATACCAAAAATAATGATATGGATAAAAGAACATTTATCAAAACCTCATCGCTGTTGGCAGGGGGTGCTGTAATGGCTAATATTACCGGGTGCACGAATAATGCAGACGAAAAACATTTATCGAATTGGGCAGGTAACCTTACCTACAGCACGGGGAATGTACATTATCCCAAAACTGTAGCGGAGGTGCAGGAAGCAGTTAAAAAATGTAAAAAACTGCGGGCACTTGGCTCACAACATTCCTTCAACAAAATAGCGGACAGTACCGAAAACCTGGTTTCGTTAAAAGAGATGAGTAAGGTAGTTTCTTTAAACAAAGAAGCAAAAACTGTAACCGTTGAAGCGGGCATGCGGTACGGCGAACTGGCTCCTTACCTGCATCAAAACGGTTTTGCATTGCACAACCTTGCATCCCTTCCTCATATAACTGTTGCCGGCGCCGTTGCCACTGCTACACATGGTTCGGGGTTAAACAACGGCAATTTATCTGCCGGAGTTTCGGCGATTGAATTTGTAAATGCTGCCGGCGACCTTGTCAATTTATCCAAGCAAAAAGATGGTGAACAGTTTTATGGAGCGGTTGTAGGATTGGGTGCAATTGGAGTGGTCACAAAACTTACCCTTGACCTGCTACCAACTTTTAATATGAAACAATTGGTGTACCGCAACCTGCCGATGAGTGAGTTGGAGAAGAACTTCGACAGCATAGAAACAGGTTATAGTGTAAGCTTGTTTACCGATTGGAAAAATAAGAACATTAATGAAGTGTGGGTGAAGAGTGTAGCAGATGATGGGAATAGCTCGCCTGCACCCGCAGAATTATTTGGCGCTAAAGCCGCTACTGAAAATATGCATCCCATAGAAACCGAGTCTGCTGAAAATTGTACAGAGCAAATGGGTGTTTCCGGAGCCTGGTATGAGCGAATGCCACATTTTAAAATGGGATTTAAACCAAGCGCAGGCAAAGAATTACAAAGTGAATTTTTTGTGCCAATTGAAAATGCTTTCCAGGCAATATCCGCGGTAGAAAAATTGCATGAAAAAATATCTCCCCATTTATTTATCACAGAAATAAGAACAATACATGCGGATGATTTCTGGATGAGCCCTTGTTACAAAAAAACTTGCGTTGCTATTCATTTTACATGGAAGCAGGAAGTAGACCCGGTGATGGCCCTGATTCCGCAAATTGAAGAGCTGTTAGCGCCGTTCAATGTAAAGCCTCATTGGGCCAAGCTTTTCACGCTTGCTCCATCGGTGCTCCAATCCCGTTACGAAAAGCTGAACGACTTTAAACAACTGGTGAATCAATATGATCCGAATGGTAAATTCAGAAATGACTTTATCAATAAAAATTTATTTAATGGTTGAGGTATAAAAAGCAGGCAATGCGTCAATCATCCACCAGGTATTGGCTACAAACTGAAGAAATTGGCATTTTATTCACCTTTCTTTATTATAATCACCGCAGGTTACTTTGAGGTGCATCTGCAAAATTTTCCGATAGGTACTTTAAATACTTTAAAAAACGAAAGAGCCTTTTCACGAGCTCCTTGTTTTGGATCTATCTATATTTCAGCGTGATTTACTGATAACCTCACTTGCTTTCATTGCCTCTATAACTTCCGTAAAGAATCTTCCGTGGAGTCTATCGTACACTTTCAGGTTAGCAAACAACTCCAACTACCTGCTCATGAAATAATGTGTTTCCAGGTATTTTAATTGGCAGCTTTTTTTACCTCATGTATTTCTTCAACTCCGTCGATGGTGTATTTCAGGGTAATGTAACCCTGGGCGTTTTCTAAAATTGCCTGGTAAGCCAAAGCATTGTGAGCTGTTATCTCAATGGCATTGAATAAATGGTAGGAAGGGTATTCTTTATTAATTGCTTTACTGAACGCTACGGGTAATTGCTCCATTCCACAATCAGTAATTGAATAGTTCATTTTTCCTTTTGGGGTAAAACTGGCATTGCCTTTCCGGCCATTATTTAAAAACGATACCCAAAAGTTATCAGCGCTGGCGGTCCATTTCAGGTTGGTAGCATTTGGAAATAAAGTAGAGAACTTAGCATCAATCGCCGGGGTAGTCGCAACGGCATTTGTCGTGTTATTATTTTCTTCAACGGTGATGGTACTATTTGCATAAGATGGTTTCAGCGAAGCACTGGCATAAGTGCCTTGTGCAAAAGAATTGACGGATAATACAAGAGTCAGTAAAAAAAATGCTGCGAAAGATTTGGTAGAGTGTGTCATGTTTTTGTTTTTAATGTTGAAAAGGTGAAGGCTTTTACATGACATAAAATTATATCCCAACCCTGCCTGGCGGCTATAAGAATTGGTTCAAAGGCTATCAAATTTGCGTCAGCTTTGCCTTGAAACGTAGTCTGATAGCGTAATGTTGTACTGTTCTTTAAAACATTGGCTAAAATAGGAAGGGCTGCTAAAACCCACCTGGTAGGCCGCGGTTGAAATATCCAGGCCTGACGAAATAAGGCTGGCAGCTTTCTGCAAACGATACTGGCGTATGAGGTCGTTGGTAGAAATATCGAGTAGCGATTTTAATTTACGGTTAAGGGTGCTCCGGCTCATTGCCATGGTTTTACAGAGATAGTCAACTCCCAATGCGGCGTCATCAAGTTTAGCGTCCATCTCCTGGTAAAGCTGTACCAGGAACGGATCGGTAGTTACGGGTAATTGATCCTGGGGAGCGGTGGTAATTAATTGTGCCTGCAGCCATGTTCTTTGTTTTTGTTGTAGCTGCAGCAGGTTCGCGGTGCGCAATTCCAGCTCCTGCAGGTTGAAGGGTTTGGTGATGTAATCATCGGCGCCGGTTCCCAGCCCTTTTAACCGGGCATCGTGGGCAGCTTTTGAAGTGAGCAACATAAAGCCAATATGTGCCGTGCGGTTATCTGCTTTGCAAATTCTGCAAAGATCAAAGCCATCCTGACCCGGCATCATTACATCACTGATTACAATATCGGGCAGTTCCTGTAAAATTATTTCCCAGGCTTGCAGACCATCTGCCGCTTCTACCACACGGTAATGCCTGCCCATGGTCTCCACTAAAAAAGACCGGAGTTCATCATTATCTTCGACCACTAACAGCAAAGGTGCATGTTGGTCACCGCTAGCAGGAGTTTGCTTTTCAATCATGATGGTATCGGTAGCCTGCAATTCTTCTACGCCATTTACTTTTTTCAAAGGAATCGAAACCACAAAGCTGGTATCACCGGGTTTACTATCCAGTTCGATAGTGCCCTGCATTAATTCAGTGAGTTCTTTTACCAACGAGAGGCCTATGCCGGTACCTCCGTAAGTGCGGATGGAGGAATCATCCACCTGGTAAAAACGGTTGAATATTTTTTGTTGCTCATCAGCGGGTATGCCTGGCCCGTTGTCTTTTACTTCCAGGTGTATGGTGTCATTAACAGACGATGAAAGCGAAACCGATACCATCCCGTTATTAGGAGTAAATTTTAATGCGTTGCTCAACAGGTTAGTGATTATTTTTCCCCACTTATCTTCATCAAATAAATAAAAACCTGCAATACCCTGGGCAGAAAAACGGAGTTCAATATTTTTTTCCTTTGCACCGGACTCAAATGATTGTACGCAATCGGCTGTAAACAGGTCCAGTTCTCCTGTAGATAATTTTAGGTTGAGTTGCCCATCGTTTAGTTTGGAAAAATCAAGAAACTCGTTTATTAAACGTAACAATTGTTTTGAGTTTCGCTGCGCCGTTTTTATCGTACTGATGGCTGGAGCAGAAAGCGAAGGATCCTGTAAAAGTTTCTCCAACGGCGTGATGATGAGTGTAAGCGGCGTACGAAACTCATGCGTAATATTGCTGAAAAAACGGTCCTTCAATTCGTCCACCTCTTTTAAACGGAGGGCTTCTCTTTTTTCGAACGCAAGATTTTGCTCTGTTTTTAGCCGGCGTTCCCTGAAAATAAAATACCATCTTATTAACCCACCCGCAATTAAAGCATAAATAAAAATTGCCCACCAGGTAGCCCAAAACGGCGGATGAATAACGACCTTGATCTCTTTTATCGTATCGCTCCATAACCCATTAATGTCAGAGGCATTTATACGAAAAGTATAGCTACCCGGCCTTAGTGCTGCATAAGCCGCAATATTATCTTTACCATTTTCTATCCAATCTGCATCGGCTCCTTTTAATTGATAGCGATATTTTGTTTTTTGCGGCTGGTTATATAAAAGGGCTGCAAATTCGAAACGCAGGTAATTTTTATCATAAGGCAGTTCCACAAGCGCTATTGTACTCAATGGTTCTTTTATAATGCTGTTGGCTATAGTTATATCCTGAACCTCGTTGTTTATCTGCAGGCCGGTAAGCATCACCGGCACATCCTCTTTTTTACTATTGTTGAATTCAAAATCAGCAGGGTTGAAAATAGTGAACCCATCTAAACCGCCAAAAGCCAGGCGCCCATCGGGAAAGGCAAATTTATGCGCCCTGTTGAATTCATTGCCTGGAAGGCCATCAGTTTTTTCAAATGCTGTAACCTGCCCGGTTGAAGCATCAAATCTAAAAATGCCTTTGTTGGTGCTGCACCATATTTTTCCGGCTTTGTCGGGCAATATACAATAGATGGTATTGTTGGGCAGTCCATCCTCCACTGTATAAATACGCTGCAAGCCTTTTTGCACATCCCATAATATTAAACCGCCACCGCGGGATCCAATCCAAAACTTGCTCTTATCAACCGGGTCGGGACAAATTTCTGTAAGCGTCTCCGGCATCATGCCATTCGGTAGTGCCCCGGCAAATTTGTTGATCCTCTTCGTACCTTGGTATTGTAGCAATCCATGGTTTTCAGTAGATAGCCATATATATCCCCCTATGAACCTGCCATCCGTTAGTTCTATCGTCTTCATACTTTCTTTATCAAGCAGAAATTTTTCAGGCACAGCCGATGCTGTTTTCCATGAAGACCATGCGAGTGACACCTGGTCGAAGGCCCAGATGGCATCGTCAGGCATAGTGAGTATGGCTGTGTAAAGCGTATTTACGGGAAAATGTGGAAATGAATTAAGAGCATGTTCATGCAACTGGTAAATTTTGTCTTCGCGTAACCAGGTGGAAGTGAAAAACAAATTTCCTTTTGTGTCCCGGGCATGTCTGAAGGAAAAAGAAGCTTCAACAAATGTCTGCGGCTTTGAAAGGGCCCGTTGCTTGACTCCAGTTTGCTCCAGGATGTCCGTTATAAAACCGGCCCGGTACCCATACGATTCAAAATGCAAGGCCTGCAGGTCGATCTTCAATAAGCCCTGTGCATTTACGCTCACCCACAATACATCTGAACGATCTATAAAAAAAGCACTGATGCGTAAGGTATTGCTAGTGTTTTCCCACAACAGCTTTAACTCGCCCTCATCTGTGAGCCTGAAGATCCGTCCATAATGTCCAAAATAAATCCTGCCACCAGGATCTACCTGGAGTGCGCCATTCCCCGGAGCCGCTCCAATGTTTGTCGGCGTTGGTGGTAAAATTACCTGGCTTGTTTTTTTGTTGATGTCGAGCAATACAATTTTGCCCCTTTCGGCAATGGCTACACGATTATTCCTTAAGCAAACAATCGAAAACTGTTCACCAAACACATCGCCATTATTGTTAGGTTGTTGTAGTTTTATATTAGTGGAAAAATGTATCGACTCAAACTTCAGTTTGGCGGTATCGCTTACCTGTACACCATTTTCACTTACGAGGTATATCCTTCCTTCGGCTGATTCCACGATGGCACTTATAGTATCATTTTGCAACAAGCCGTTCGCCTTATTGGCATAATGTATTTTACCCGTACCACTATTTAGCCAACCAATGCCTTTATTATCCCTCATCATGAAAAACCAGTTGGTGGTGTTGTAACTCATGTGGTAAGTTTGCCACAGTGCATTAGGAATTTTAGCCAATTGATTCCGAATGGTATTGCGGGTTACTTTATAAGTGCGCAGGTTAAAATCATCGGCCTGTGTAGGGGTATAATATATAGTGATGTTATTATTCACCAGCCTTCCAATACTATTAATAGTATTGGAAGCAAGGCCGGTACTATCTTTGGGGTTGTAGTGGGTAGTTTTAAATCCCCTGCCATCATAGCGGCTAAAACCATCTAATGTGGCCAACCATATAAACCCATCATCATCCTGAACAATACCACTAATATAACTTTGCGGCAGTCCCTCCTCTACACCAAAATGTTGTTGATTAGTAAACAGTCGTTGTTGTGCATAGATTGAGGGCGCCGTAATTAAAAATAATATCAGATGGGATAATCTTAAACCATGAATTAAAGTAAACTGATGACGGACTTTATAGCTCAATGTTAACGGGTTATTTTTAGCACACTAATATATTGAATAATTCAGGAGTAAATAACTTAAAGGAGGTTATTGTCAATCTTTATATAAGTACTGATTTTTTCCTTTTCTATATTCTTTGGTAATATTCGTGATTTAAGTGCAGTGACAACCAAACGGCAGGCCGTAAAATATAAGCGGGTACATGCGTGAGAATGCTGTAAAGAATTTGTTAGGGTGGAGTTTTTTGTATTTTGAAATCTAAACAAAAAAATGAACTTCGTAATATTTTCGGGATGATAGAATTTATTTTAGCTTCTATCACAATGCGATTACACAAACCTTTTCGATTGCTTTTAATTAGCTTTAATTTTTTTTTTGAAATCAAAAACCATAGTATCCATAAATATGATTGCGCCTATTACATCATTTATAATAAACAAGTTAAGGAACGAAGAAGGCGTGTTATGAGGGATAAATGATACCAGGCAGATCACTCCAAGACATATATTTAGGGAGCCGGTAAAAATGTAAATCAATACGCTGTTGTCTTTTAAAATTCTCAAAGCTCTTAGCAATATAACAGCAATTCCAATGTACAATGCAATATAACGGGCAAGGATAAATACGACCCACACATTAAACTTGGCACCCGATGCACTCCTGCCAGGGTAAAATATGAATATTATGATGCTGGCTAATAAGGCTAACAATATAAGGGAGAACAGTATGTTATACTTTTTTTTATTTAACTCTATGGTCATTATATTGAGATTAAGAAACTTGAGATGTTATTAAAAAAATATTTCAGCAACTCATTTTGTTTTAAGTTTCCGCTAAAAAAAAACCTACGTTAACGGTCTCTTATAATTTTCTCAAATATTTTTATAAAAGTAAAAAGGATATCGGTTAATAGATTTGACAAATGTCAAAAAATATATTTTCCTGGATACAGCGCCTTCCATTTCATAATCCTTTAGTCAAAATTTGTAGGTGGTAGATCAGGCATATTATTTAGTATCACTCAGCTTTTTTTATTAAACTTGTAATTATGAATATTACAGAACTCAAGAGCTTGCAAGCTCCCCTTAAAGAGCAATACCGTGAACATCCGGAATCTGCGGTGATCACATTAAAAGCACAGGGGAAAATAGGAGAGGGGATATCGTGCAAGGTGGAAACTGGCAAGTCCATCATTGATGCCGGTCTTCATCCTGCAACCGGTGGTACAGGTATGCAGGCCTGCTCCGGAGATATGCTGCTCGAGGCATTAGTGGCTTGTGCCGGTGTTACATTACAGGCCGTGACCACTGCAATTGGAGTAGAAATAAAAAGCGGGACAATAAAAGCAGAAGGAGATCTTGACTTTAAAGGAACACTGGGCGTTTCAAAAGAATCACCTGTGGGCTTTAAAAATATTCGTTTATTATTTGACCTCGATACCGATGCTACTGATGAGCAGATGGCCAATGTAAAAAAACTCACTGAAAGATATTGTGTAGTGTTTCAAACTTTGACGAAAGGTGTTAGCGTAGAAACACAATATCATGTATTGTAGTTCTGTGTTTAACAGTTCATTATCACGAACTATGCTTCGCTGCATTTCAATCAATAAAGTACACGGGTGTATTTTATTGAAAATTAAAATATCTGCCGAGCTCATTCGTCTGCTCATTTGAACAAATAATTTTTAAAGACAGCTTAATGATGGAAAAGGAATGTGCTGCCACTATTTATCAAATAAAATTTATGGTGAACACAGAAGTGTAAATTTCCAAAAACCTCCAGATCCTTATCGTCCTATTATTTTTATAAATACTGCTGATTATTGAATTATGCCTAAACAGAATGTACCAAATATCGCAAAGCCCAAAGGGCCCAGCGTATTCAGCTTGCTTAAGCCATACAAGGCAATGATCCTGCTACTTATTCTTTTTGCCTTGATCAGTAACGGTGTCAATTTGATCTTGCCTAAAATAATTGCAAATGGCATCGATGCATTCCCCGATCACTTTGTATTGAAGCCAATACTGATAAAATTTTTATCGGCCGCAGTTATCATTTTTATTTTTACGTACCTGCAAAGTGTAGTGCAGACTTACGCATCTGAACGCGTAGCCAGAGATATTCGCTCAAGGCTTGCTTCAAAAATATCGATGCAGGATTACGCTTATGTTGAGCAGGCTGATCCATCAAAATTATTAACCAATCTTACTTCCGATGTAGACTCTATAAAGATGTTTGTGTCGCAGGCTATTGTTTCTATAGCTTCATCACTTATCATTATTATTGGCGCATGCATTATGCTTTTCAGCATCAACTGGAAACTGGCCCTGGCTATAGTTGCTATTGTACCAATCATTGGGGGCGCTTTCTTTTTTGTACTAAAAAAAGTGCGTCCCATTTTTATAAAAAGCAGAGCCGTAATTGATAGGTTGAATAAGGTAATCAATGAAAGTATTCTTGGCGCAGCGCTGATTCGTGTTATTAATTCGCAACAACTTGAATACGATAAATTTCTTGCTGCGAATACAGAAGCAAAAAATTTGGGTTTAAGCATTCTGCGTTTGTTTGCCGGGCTTATTCCTGTTATCGTTTTCACAGCCAACATGGCTGGTCTCGCTATACTTGCATTGGGCGGTCGTTTTGTAATAAACAGCAGCATGACATTGGGCGATTTTGCTGCCTTCAATAGTTACTTATCGTTACTGATATTTCCCATACTTGTGATAGGCTTTATGAGCAATGTAATAGCGCAGGCCACCGCCAGTTACCAGCGTATTCATGTGGTGCTGGATGCGCCTGAAATGCCCATTACAGGTACTATTAAAGATGTGCTGGCCGGTGATATATCACTAAAAAATGTATCAGTGTTTTATGGGCAAAAACCTGCGCTAAAAGACATAAATTTTTTTGTTAGGGGAGGCAGTACACTCGCAATAATTGGTCCGACTGCGGCAGGTAAAACACAATTGCTGTACCTGCTAACTGGATTGATAAAACCACAGGAAGGCACAGTTGAATTCGATGGCAAAAGCATTGACAGCTATAACAGGGAAAACTTTTACGGCCAGGTTGGTTTTGTTTTCCAGGACAGTATTATTTTCAGCATGAGCATTCGTGAGAATATTGCTTTTAGTGATAAGGTTACCGATGAATCTCTTGAAAAAGCAATAGCCACTGCTGAACTAAAAGATTTTATTGATTCTCTTCCCCATAAACTCGACACGATTGTGTCTGAAAGAGGCACCAGCCTTTCTGGCGGACAAAAGCAGCGAATCATGCTTGCCCGTGCATTGGCAATCAATCCAAAAATATTATTGCTCGATGATTTTACGGCGCGTGTTGATACCAACACCGAGACAAAAATCTTAAAGAATGTGTATCAGAATTATCCGGGTATCACGCTTATTTCTGTAACCCAAAAAATTTCATCTGCGGAGAATTTTGATCGTGTAATTGTTTTAATGGAAGGAGAGATCATAGCAACAGGCACTCATACGGAACTGATGGAATCAAGCCCTGAATATGTTCAAATAAATAACTCACAACAGAGCACAAGCGACTATGAATTACAACCTCAATGATCTTTCGGCACAGCAGCAAAAAACGTCTACGTTGCATGCGTTGCGAAAGCTGTTGCAACTCATAAAAGAGGAAGGTAAAAACCTGCGCCTTGCCTTGCTCGCTATTCTCGTAAACTCCGGTCTGAATTTGTTGGGACCTTTTTTAATTGGCTACACAATTGATAGATATATAGTTCATAAAAATTATCACGGTGTGTTGGTTTATTCAGGAATATTATTCGCCATGTATGCAGTAGCATTTGTTGCTGGTTACCTGCAAACAAAAACAATGGGCGGTGTAGGGCAACGAATGTTATTCAAACTTCGAAATTCTATTTTTTACAAACTCCAGGAACTGCCCGTTGCATTCTTCAATCAAAATAAAGCAGGCGATCTTATTTCACGCGTTAATAATGATACTGATAAATTGAATCAATTCTTCTCGCAACAATTAATGCAGTTTATTGGAACCATTGCCACTATGACCGGTGCTGGTATTTTCTTGCTTGCCATAAATTTTCGCTTAGGAGTTGCCGTGCTGTTGCCGGCAGTTTTGATCTTGGTTTTTACGAAAGCTACTTCGCAATGGATTAAGAAAAAGAATGCAGTAAGTCTACAGCGCACTGGCGGACTAAGTGCGGAGATACAGGAGAGCCTGAATAATTTTAAAGTGATCATTGCATTTAATCGCCGGGACTATTTCAAAAAAAGATTTGAGGAAGCAAACAACCGAAACTATGCGACGGCTAAAGCAGCAGGCGTGGCCAATAATTTATTTATACCAGTGTATGGTTTTCTTGCCAGCGTTGCACAGTTGATTGTGCTTACGGTTGGTATTTACCTTATTTCCATCGGCGAATTTTCAATAGGCTTGCTGGTAAGCTACCTGTCCTATGCGGTAAATTTTTATAACCCCTTGCGCCAGGTGGCCGCGTTGTGGACAACCTTCCAGGTAGCCATGGCGGGTTCAGAGCGGGTGTCACATAT
>JBDSAP010000078.1:0-3972 GCA_039922055.1 Ferruginibacter sp. | reverse complement strand
TGTTTGAAATACCCACCAAGTGTGGCAATTAAAATCCGTGATTCAGTTTCTTTATAAGATATAACACTATCAGATAAAAATACCGGGTTACCCACAAACAAATCCTGTAGTGTTTTAAGATCAAACGGTATTTGAGTAACTTCCTGGAGAAAATCCATTGACCGCAGCTTTACTTCTTTATTGATTTTGTCTAATACAAACACGCTATCCTTATTGATCAATACCCGAAAAGCTTCGATATTAAAAACAGTAGCATATCCTGAGATCCATATCAGGCTGTCCTTTAATATCCGCACATAAGCGGTTATGTTAGGCTGCTTACCTTTTGAGTCTTCATATTCAACTTTGATCTTCGCAGAAAATGTTTTGAAGTCGATCTGCTTTTTACTAAGTGCATTCATTTCATTTCTTATCACCTTTAAAGAATCTTCTGCAGAGGTATTGGTAATATGCACCGAGGTAGTATCCTTTTTATCAATAGAGGCTTGTATCTTTTTTGCAGTTTTACAGCTTGTTAATAATTGACCGGTCAGCAGAACAAGGGCAAGAATTGTAATGATGCTAGTATGCTTGATTCGGAGTTTTGTCATTAATAGATTGTTTTAATTTTTGCCGGTATGGCCGAACCCACCTTCGCCCCTGGCTGTACCATTCAATTGCCGTACCAATATAAGATCAGCCTGTTCTACCTTGCTGATGATCATTTGAGCAATGCGATCTCCATGATGAATAACCTGCGGCTCATTACCAAGGTTAACAAGTATCACTTTTATTTCACCACGATAATCGCTATCAATCGTACCCGGGGAATTTAGACAGGTAATACCTTGTTTTAACGCAAGTCCGCTCCTGGGTCTTACCTGTGCTTCGTATCCGGAGGGAAGCTCTATGAATAAACCAGTGGGAACGAGGCTGCGCTCTAAAGAGTTCAATTTAAGATCTTCGCCAAGGTTCGCTCTTATATCCATACCAGCCGAACCCGCAGTTGCGTAGGTTGGTAATTCATTAGGGGAATCGTTAATAATTTTGATGGATATATTTGGCATGAGCGCAAAGGTAATGATGTGATGATTATCAATACTAAAAGATCTAAACGCCGGCTTTTGTTTTTTGCAATAAAATGGTAGCATAGGCAACGAGACCTTCTCCTCTCCCTACAAACCCCATCTTTTCCGTTGTAGTAGCTTTTATGGAAACATCCGTTACTTGCAGGGAAAGTATGGCTGCAATCACCTGCTGCATTTGTGGTACGTAATCTTTTATTTTGGGCGCCTCCAGGCATAAGGTACTGTCAATGTTCACAAGATCGTAACCGGCTTTTTTTACCAGTTCAAAACTTTGCTGTAAAAGTATCTTACTGTCTATATTTTTAAGGGATATATCTGTATCCGGGAAATGAACCCCTATATCCCCAAGACATGCGGCGCCCAGCATTGCATCGCAAATGGCATGGAGCAATACATCTGCGTCGCTGTGTCCCATTGCCCCTTTATCATGAGGTATTTTTACACCGCCCAACCAAAATTCCCTGTCTGTAACCAACTGATGAAAATCAACGCCAAAACCGATCCTATAACTCATAATGAATAGTTTGCTTTACCGGACAAAAGTAGGTGTATCCAATAAAAAAGCGCCCCGTTTTCCGGAACGCTTTTGATATCGTTGTATAAATTATTTATTTTTTTTCTGCGGTACCTTCCCCGAAATCAAACACCAGGCTAAAGCGAAGCGTATTTGACAGAGGGTTTCTGTTAACACCATTTCCCGAAGGTAAAAGATAAGAGAAGTTAAGACCAAAAGTGTTGTACTTTAAACCGGCTCCCAGCGTAAAATATTTACGATTCCCTTTCGTGGGATTTTCATAAAAATAACCTGCCCGTAAAGCAAATTGATTCATATACCAAAATTCTGCTCCCAATGAAGCCTGAAATTCTTTTAGCTCTTCCGAGAAACCGCCCGGAGCATCCCCAAAAGAACTAAACCAGCTACCCACAACACCTTTATTCCGATACGCTACCAAACCTGCGCTATCTCCGATTGCTGGCGGTGTTGGCACCATCAATTTATGAATATCAAGACCAAAAGTCATTTTACTCGTTTCATCAAAAACTTTGGTATAGGCAACGCCCAAGCCGAGGTTAGTTGGAATAAAGTCTTTTTGATTTGCATCACTTGTGTAAGAAATTTTTGATCCAAGATTACTTAATGTTACTCCATAATTCAAGCCGGAACCATCTTCCTTAATGCCTGAATGAAAAACACTAAGATCGCCTGCAACGGCCGAGCCTGCCTTGTATGAAACGCCATTAATGGTTCCGCTAGCAAGGTTAGAATTTATGTAGCGTAATGCAACGCCTAACGATAACTGGGTGGACAATTTCCTGGAATAGCCGATGTCAAAAGCAAATTCACGGGGACGGAATGTTCCGAGCTCGATACCGCTAAAATCAGTAAACTGGATATTTCCCAAACTAAAATAACGCAGGGAAGATGAAAGTGCCTCATTCTCATTCAATTTGTAAAACCCGGAAAGAGAAGCAAGGTATACATCGTTGAGTCCAAGGTCTTTTAGCCACGGAGTATATGTAAGTGCAATACCACCCTGGGTTACGTTAAATGGTGTTTTTGCAAGATTCCAGAAAGCTGAATTGGCATCAGCGGGGGTGGCTATACCCACATCTCCCATTCCACCGCTACGGGCATCGGGGGAAATTCTTAAAAAGGGTACTGCGGAAGTGACTACATTGATTGGATCAGCCTGACCATTCACAACACTTGTTATACTCGCCAACGATATTAATAAAGCAGATAGTTTAATAGTTGCTTTTTTCATGCGTAATTTTTGTCTTGATTAGGTAGACGTACTATCTATAGCTTATAATTTTGGTTTAAACTTTGTAAAAATAGCGGAATTATTAATGAAGCTGCAAGTTATAACTTCTTGTTAAAAGTTTGCGCCCAATATTCTACAAGATTACTCTTGAAAAACTCGTGCCAGCTTATAAACTGTGGGCTGATCCGTTTATCTTCCGAACTGTAAAACGCTTTTGCCAGAGGTTTATTGCTTTGCTTTTTACCCGAAATTTAAAGTTGAAAACCTGGCCCTGAAGCATGCAAAAAATCAATGAAATATTTTGTATTTCAACGAATTATTTCAGGTTATGAAAGCCGCTACGTCGCCAAAACTCACCCCAGATCTACCGTTCCCGGTGCATGAAATGGAACCGATAAAACGGTATTTGTAAAGCCAGGCTGGACTACAAATATTAAGCATTTAAAGCAACATTTCTAACGTCTAACCCGTTATTAAAATTCCGGCAAGAACTTTGCAAAGTTTTAGCCAATATCTTTAAAAACATTTCACCCCGGAATTGGGTGTGGACTAAAGTATTTATATTCGCATTCATAAGTAACCCAACATACAATAAATAGGAAATCCCTTCGTTAAATAATTTGCTAAACGCACGAACATGCAAAAAATAATTTCTTTAAAAAACCTGGTTCTTTTGACCGCCGTTCTTTTTACTTTAGGTTCATGCAAAAACGGGGGGATTTTCGGCAAGAAAAAAGACAAATCATCTGTAACCGGTTGGAGCTATGATGACAAGAACATGGGGAACTACCATGTTTCAAAAATGAAATATCCTAAAGCTGGTCCGGGGCTGATTTTTGTACAGGGTGGAACCTTTGTGATGGGTGCAAAAGAGGAAGACGTGATGGGCGACTGGAACAACATTCCTAAAAGAGTAACCGTGCCTTCATTCTTTATCGACGAAACTGAAGTTGCAAATGTGCACTACCGTGAATACATTTATTGGCTGGAAAATACGTTTAGCAGTGATACTGCAATCCTGGCCAAAGCATTACCCGATACGCTTGCCTGGCGTGAAGAATTGGCGTACAATGAGCCTTACGTAGAATATTATTTCCGCTATCCCGCATATAATTACTATCCTGTGGTAGGCGTTTCCT
>JBDSAP010000077.1:0-24264 GCA_039922055.1 Ferruginibacter sp. | reverse complement strand
TTTCTTTTAAGGTAGGCGAACTGTCTTCCCGGTGTGTGTACGATAGAACAGGAAACTGGAGGCATACGGTATTAAACTATTATGAGGACGACTTACCTGATTACATTACTTCAATGGTAAAAAATGCGTACAAACATTTAAACATCAGCCTGGTGCAGGAAATTTTAGAAGGTGATGTGCGGGTGTACGAAATCCATTTGGAAAATGATACTACCCTGAAGCAGATTCTTGTTTGCAATGGTGAGATCACCGAATATAAGAACTTCAAAAAATCAAAATAACCGTACGCCCATATAAGACTTTGATGTAAAGAATTGCCCTTCATGATGTAGGGGCATTTCTGTTTTACAGATGTGCTGATATTTCCCAATGGTTTTTTAAATGGGTATGATTTTTTCATCAAATTTATTTTCTCTGTTAATATTTTTTTCGGGTTCATTCGTGCATTCGCGGCATAAAAAAATGTTTCATGGCAGATATCCCAGCAATTTCCGCGGCGTCAACGATACGATGTCACACTGATAAACAACTGGTTTTATTTTGGATTTAAAACTAATCATACTCCAGGTTGTTTTAATGGTGTAAATGTAAAAAGCATTTTTAAAATACCTAATTTGCTTCTTTAATACCTGATGATTTGAATATGTTTGCAAAAATGCGCATCCCTGTTACCCTTGCTCCCACTGAACTTGATAGCTATCTTGCGCAGGGCTGGTTCAGGATGCGTCAAACAATTTTCACTACAAATTTTCTTCACTTCAGTAACCAGTTCTATAGTGTGCTATGGTTAAGAGTAGCACTCAACGGATTTGTTCCTTGCAGGAAAGACCGGGCGCTCAGGAAATTAAATGCGGGTTTCAGAACAGAAATAAAAAAGGCTGCTGTTACACCTGCACACGAAGCGCTCTACCAACTATACAAAAAAGCAATTTCTTTTGAAGTATCCATGTCGTTGAATGATCTGCTGATCGGTAACGAAATTTATAATCGCTACGACACCCATGAAGTAAATGTGTTTGATGGCGATAAAATAATTGCCGCAGGCTTTTTTGATCTTGGCGAGCAAAGCGCTGCGGGTATCTCATGTATTTATCACCCCGATTATAAAAAATACAGCCTGGGAAAATATCTTATGTTTTTGAAGATTGATTTCTGCAGGCAACAACAGATGGAATATTTTTATCCGGGGTATTTAGTTCCCGGTTATCCCGCTTTTGATTACAAGGCTGATATTGGAAAAGATGCTTTGGAATGGTTCAGGTTTTCAACCGGCGAATGGCTGCCTTACAAAGATTTTACACCGGCAATGAACCCTATGCTTTGTATGGAAGAGAAACTTTTTGATCTTAAATCCCGCCTGGAACAAGATGATATTAACAGCACAGTTTTATATTACAAATTCTTTGACGCCGGTTTGGATCCAGGATATAGCGGAAGCGATCTTTTTGATTTCCCAATTTTCTTATACAGCTCTTCGGGCCGCAACCATTACAACATGATCGTGTACGACGTGAGGGACACCCAGTACCATTTGCTTCAATGCAGTTCTATTGTACACCTCGATTATCATACTTCGAGGGATAATATTTTCAGTTCCTCATTGCTGAAGATCGACAAGAGATTATTAGTAACACCAGCGGCAGATGAGATAGCTGATATTTTACCAGCGCTGAATAAATAAGTGCCATTTCATATAATGCAGGGAAATTATTTGCGGACAATAATGCTCGCTAAATGCTTAATTCGTTATAGCCAAATGTAGCCGGATTAGGCTGTAACATAGGCTTGTGTTAGGAAAAAGCGCTCCAGCTTTTTGGTAGTCTAAAATATAAATACTACTTTCATACTCCTTACTACCCTCTGCACCTATAGTCCGATGTAAAAACCTCCAATTCACTTTACTAGTATTTATTCCTGTGAATTTCCATCGTATTGCAATGGAAGCAAATTTTTCTTAAAGAATATTTACCTCCAAATTGTACAAATCCTGAATCCGTACCATCCTTTGTAAACCTGCAGTTCTTATTTCCCGTAAGTACAATCCATCATGGTATGATTTATGGAATTAATTATTAAGAACAAAAAATCAACCCGAATATTTTTAAAAAAATAAAAGCAGGCATACTAATTTTTATCACCACCTCAAACACAAATCATGGAAAATATTTACACTGCGTACACAAAATTGGTCGAAAATAAAACTTACTACTTCGTAAAAAAATTTATGGCTTTTCCCGAGTTTCAAAATGTTGAACCTGTATTGGAAAGCTACGGCATGCATACCGACTTTAATAAGGCATGCGGTATTGCCGGCATTAATGATGCATCAATAAGGGAGTGGCTTTTGAATGAAGCTAATGGAACGGTGCAGCAAGCCAAAGTAATAGATTTGAACGCCGGAAATTTCTCTAAATCCGCGGCACTCTAATCGATTATCGATGTAATTGCCCGATTATTTTGCCGCTTCAGAAACAAGAGGCAGGCAATTAGTTTGTCCTTTCATAATTACCCACAAGACCGAAACCGCTTGCTATTGCACCGGCTTGTTGCTAAATTTCCACAATCCATTTGGTTTCACAACTAACATGGGTAATAGGGTTGCCTTTAAGGGTCGATGCCAGTTAATTTTTTTCCCTCCATATTCATTCGCTTACACTAATCGGCCAACAAGAAATTACAGTTAGGTCTACTATAGATGACAAAAATCATCCCCACGGCTTTTTTCCATCATAGTAAGCAGTTATAACCACCACTAATTTTATCCTGCAATCTCTTAGGCCCATCCGCGGCAAAAGCAATTGCGTTACGCTAATTGAAGTTTTATCATTAAAAAAGAAAAAATGAATACTCACCTGTTATTTGTAAAAAGTATAGGATGTAGCAGTTGTATGATCACTATCAGGACAGCACTGCTGAAAATGAAGGGTGTTGCTGCCGTGGATATTTTTAAAGAAGAAAGTAAACTGTGTGTAAGCGGGGAGTCTATTGAAAGAGCGGATATAATTGAAAAACTGGCTACTTTGGGCTATCATGATAATGGAAACACCGGCCTCTTTAGTAAACAGAACACATTTGAACACTGGTATTGTTACAGTTGCGCAAGTTGTGACAGCTAAGCATGCACCCGCTTACCGGTCTACTGCCAAATTATTATTTCTTTAATTCTCCTGCTATTATATCGGTTACGGCCGAAACCTGGTTGATCAGTTTTTTGAGCACAACCACCGAGGTAATGTTCGAATAAGTATCACATCGAACGTACAGGTGATTGTTGGATTCGCTGATACCAATTTTTACCATATCGTATTCGTCATTTTTGCTGAGCAGCATTTTGTATTTTTCTGGTTTAAGCTCCAAATTCATATCTTCTGTTACATCTACAGCAATTACATACAAATCGCTGATCTTACTAATAAGCACCTTAAATCTTTCGATATTATCACCTGTGAAGTCCACCTGGTATAAACTATCATTAATAGCCCGGTAATCGAATTTTCCGGCCATCAATAATTTCTGCAGTACAGGTACAGGCATTTTTATCGCTTTGGAGGAATTACTTTTTTGCTGCGCAATCGCCGGAAAACTGGTGATCAGGAGAAGGTAGATGAATAAATTTTTCATGCTGTTGGGTTTTCGGAATTTAAATATAGATCAAAATGGATGTCATTTCAGATAGCCGGGAACGGTCATGAGAATTTGTAAGCAACTAAGCAGGTTAGCTAACGATCAAAACAAGTGTTTACTCGCAGGTAAAAATAAAAAAAGGGCCAGGATAAAAATCCAGCCCCGTTTTAAAATCCAATATCCTATGAAAAACCGAGGCAAATGTAAAAGATAAAATGTATTCACCCTATACCCTAAAGGGGGTATTTTTTATTTGTCGTGAGTAATCCTGAAGTTTACCTGAGATCTTAAGTGCCGTCCACAATTTTTGCGGGACAGCTCTCGGAGGTTATTTTTTTAAGGGAGCTAACAGGTATTCGAGGCCATTTAATTTTATTTCATAAATGGTAGCCAGCAGCATTCCGGATTTTCCTTTAGGAAAACCTTTTCGGCTATACCATTCCAGGTAATGTATGGGAAGGTCACAAAACCTGGTGCCTTTATATTTTCCATAGTTCACATCTGTTGTTACCAATTGTAGTAACACATCATTATTAAGGAGGCCATGTATATCTTCCATCACTAAATGCTTAAATGCACCACAAAGTAAATGTTGCTTGCTATACCATCGCTTATTTTTTTAATAAAGAAATAATAAAGGCGTTATAGGTTATTAACATAATAACACGATTAATCCACTTATTGAAGATTACATGCTTTATACCTTTTTTATTAATCAAGGCTTTAATACATTTACTATATACATTGCCTGAGAATAATTTTTTTTGAAATTTCCACCACAGTTTTTTTAGCAAACTCCCGCAAAACATGATCACAAGCAATACTTCATTGGCTTTAGAAATTATAAGCCGGCACGACGTTGCAGATGTATATGTCGATCCAATAACGGCTCATCGTTCATTGCACGCTGCTGTTGCCTTTAACGCAGAGGAAGTGATCGCCCGTTTTGGTGCAAAGACCATGGAAAACTTTGCAACTTACCTTACCGTGCAAACTGGTATTGACAGGCATATTACCCTGAAGCCGGAGTTTCTCCAATTCGTTAACCACAGTTGTGATCCAAATGTTTTTTTTGATACCGGTTCAATGGAATTTGTAGCATTAAAGGATATACAGCCTGGCGAACAACTCTGTTTTTTTTATCCTTCCACAGAATGGGAAATGGCACAGCCGTTCCTATGTAGTTGCGGCACCAGCAATTGTTTGCAACTTATAAATGGAGCTGCACATTTATCAACAGAAACATTAAGTAAATACCGTCTCACCAATTTTATTTTACAACAACTGAAACAAAAAAATATAGCTGTCTAATTAACGGCACACCGTATGACGCTTCCAGCCTCTTTATCGAATATTTCACCGGAAAAACTAAAGGTTTGGGTGCTTGCGCCTTATCTGCAAACCAACGATGAGAATATTGATTACTACTACGATTTTAGTCAGAGCATTGCCGAGTACACTAAGACTTTTGCGGAAATGAATATCGAGTGGACCTGGCAGCCGGTAACGATGTTGAACTATGCAGCAATAATAAACACGATTATAGCGGAGAAGAAAACGAGACAATATTTTCCCATTGTGTTCAATATTTGTGATGGTGATGAAATAAATGGGACACCCGGAATATCAGTGGTAAAATTATTGCATCAAAGCGGCCTTATTTATACAGGAGCCGATGAATTTTTTTATGATATCACCACATCGAAAGTACCGATGAAAGCGGCATTTGACCAGGCATTTGTACCTACTGCAAAATGGGAACAGATCAGTGAGCCTGGCCAAAACCTTGATGGCATTTTCGAAAGGCTGGGAACACCATTAATCGTTAAGCCTGCGGTATCCGGTGGCAGCATGGGGTTAGGCATAAAAAATGTAGTAAGCAATGGCGAGGAATTGAAAGCGCTGGTGGGCAGTATGTTTGAGGGATATCGTGGATGGAACCTGGCAGCAGATGGATTAGTCGCCGAATCTTTTATCAACGGCAATGAATACACCACATTGATAGTGGGAGCGTATGATAAACCAGAATTCGCCTTTATATATGATCCGGTGGAAAGAGTTTTTCATCCATCGTTACCGGATAATGAAAAGATACTAAGTTTCGACAGGCTATGGGAAATTTATGAAGAAGAAACTCCCATGCCGCAGGAAGGAAATTTTTACGAGTACGAAGCGCCGGCGGATAACCTGATTGCGGAAATAAAAAGATTGAGCTGGGAAGCATTTGTGGCAACAAAAGGAAAAGGCTATACAAGGGTAGATCTCCGGCTGGATAAGGCAACAGGTAAAATATATGTGTTGGAAGTAAACGCACAATGCGGACTGAGTGAAGATGAAGATTACACTTCTATAGGAGCGATCCTAAGGCTTGGAGGAAAAACATTTACAGATCTTGTAAAAGAAATCATTAATACAGCATTCATGACTATGGCAACAAAAACTCAAAGACGCAGGGATTCGAAATTGTATAAAATTGATTACCCGTTACCGCTCGGAAAAACGGGAGACTCGGCATAGCAGCGCTTCACTTACACAATGGCAGACTTAAATCATCATAACAATGTCCCGGCTGATAAGACTTTAAATGGCAACTCATTTTCATCAAATGGAAATGGAGGATTACGCTGTTGTGTTCTGCAACCTGACTATTCCACTTCGGGTGTAGATTACCAAGATTATGATCCTGCAAGGGATTTGTCTCACCTGCTACCCACAGCTCATTTTGATCATGTTTCTTTAAATAAGCTGACCACCTATAGCCAGCTAAAAGAGCTAAGGAAAAAAAACTACGACATCTTTATAAATCTATGCGAAGGATACCTGGAATGGGAAATTCCGTCTATAGATGTAATTTATTCTATGGAGTTGCTGAACATGCCGTTTACCGGCCCCACCAGCAGCTTGTACGATCCGCCTAAAGAACTAATGAAATATGTGGCTTATACCGAAGGCATAGAAACCCCGGCTTTTGCATTGATAGAAGATGAGGAGGATATTGAATCACATATCAGGCATTTAAAATTCCCTTTGTTTGTAAAACCTGCGAAAGCCGGCGATAGCCTGGGCATCGATGAAAAAAGCCTGGTTCATAATATAGCCGGACTTAAAGTAAAAGTGCAGGAGATTATTGATGAGTATGGCCCCTTGCTGGTAGAAGAATATATAAGTGGGAGGGAGTTTACGGTATTGATCGCTGCAAATGCTGATGGTAAATCAACCACTACTTTCAGACCGGTAGAATACATTTTCCCGGAGGGGAACCAGTTTAAAACCTATGCGCTAAAAACCTCGGAACTGCATCCCCATGCCAATATACCGGTAACTGATACAGTGATCGGGCAACAACTCAGATCGGCGGCGGACCGGATCTTCAGAAGCTTTAACGGAGTAGGGTATGCCCGGTTGGATTTTAGAATGGATGCTGCGGGGGTATTATATTTTCTGGAGATAAATTTTACCTGCTCTGTATTTTACAAAGATGGCTATGAAGGCAGCGCAGATTATATCCTTCAGCATGATGGATTTGGCCAGGCGGCTTTCCTTCGTCACATTATAAGCGAGGGTATGGCAAGGTTCGAAAGAAAAAAGAAGAAGTATGTAATGAGAGGTAATTCTATTGCTGGCTATGGGATTTACGCAGCCCGAAATATTGCTGGTGATGATCTGGTATTTAAAGGCGAAGAGTTTCCACAGCGTATTGTTACCAGGCGTTATGTGCAAGAAAACTGGAACAACAAGGAAAAAGAAATATTTCGCAGATATGCCTATCCGCTTAGTAAAGAGGTGTTCTTGCTGTGGGATCATGATCCAACTGGCTGGGCGCCTCAAAATCATAGCTGCGATCCAAACACTACCTACCTCGGTTTAAATGTTGTAGCCTTGCGAAATATAAAACGTGGCGAAGAACTTACCCTTGATTATACCTCCTTTCTCGATGAGAATATGGAGCCTTTTCAATGTCAATGTGGTAGTTCGAAATGCCGGGGCATTATTACCGGTATTGCCAATAATTCGGTAACAAAGAGGGAAGAGCAGCCAGCATTTACAAAAGACCCATCGGTTAGCCTTCAGCCAACCATGAAATGATGATTGAAAGATCCTAATAGTCTAGGCGAGATTCTTTAAAGTCAATCAGGGTGTTAGGCGAATAGGCATGGGCTTCTTTGCATCGGGATGAGCTTATGGAAGACTGGAAACTTGCAACAGAAATGAAAGAGATCAATAAAATAGAACCGTTAAAATAAGTAGCCATGAATAAGATTATTGATATAGACTTAGTAGGCGATTATCTTCTGTTCTTAACCCACATTGCAGCTAATGGCCCTTCAAAAGTTAAAATTTGAAAAGTTTGATGTGAAAACGTACATGATTATTCGTAGGAGGGCACGGGGCGAAATAAAATTTTTGATTCTCAGAGCCTTCAGTTGATTTGTAGTACACAAATGTTAAAATTTTTAACATTTGCATTGCATAATATTGCAATTCAGTTATCACAATTCCATAATCACTTCTAATCAATATTTTACAATCTGTAGTACACAAATTGAACCTCAAAAAATTAAAACTCAATAACTACGGGCATTTCCGCTTATATAGCTGCAATCTGGGTTAAGATTTAATGATAGGGAATCTAAAAAGATAAATTTTGAACCTTTAATTGGTAAGGGTATAAGTTCTCAATTACTTGACAAAGAATATTTTCGCAAAGTTTCAATTGATAACGGAGGTGGCCTTGAATGGCCTAATGGCATGGACTTCTGTCCGAATTTTTTAAAAGAATACATTTCGAATATCGAGATTCAAACCCAATCCTACATGCCTAAAACATAGGCATTGGCAAAAAGTGGGCGGATAGAAGCTGTGCGCATCGTTTGTAACACTGTGCAGCAGCGGTTAGCCGGGCAGACAAGCAACGAATTCCCAGCCTTCGCCAATAACTATTTTATTTCCCCCTTAAAAAACTTCCACGCTTCCAGGTACACATCGATGTCGTTTGGATAATCATGTTTTCCACCAATTACCTTTAGTAATATAGCAGAAGGTTTGCCTTTTTCCTGGTAACTGTAACGCACAATGGTTTTGCCATCAGCCGGATCCGTATCAGGTAGCATGGTTTCTTTTGGCTTGCCTGAAAAACCATTTAATGTTTTCCATTAATTAAAGGTTTGTTCTGTTGAACGTACTGTACCAAGGTAAGCGCCGGTGATTTTTACTTCACCGCCGTTATAGGGATTTACCTGGTCATTCGTTCCATTGATGATCATTACCGAAACGGGAACATTTGCTGTAGTACAATCCATATTAGCCGAATCGGGCAGATTGGCGATAATTGCGGTGATCGCTTTAATTTTCTCGGGCATTGTCAGTGCCAATTTGTAAGCCATGTGCCCGCCACCCGAAGTGCCCACCACAAAAACATGCTGCGGATCTGCGTGGTACTTCTTTGTAAAATAATCGATCATCAAACTAAAGAAAGTATTCTCATCTATATTTTCAATGTTGGCTGCGGAAGTAGCCGCCTTGCGGCATTCATTCCAGTATCTTTTATACCCGTCCGGGTAGATCAATAAAATATTTTCTTTTTGTGAGATGGCTTCCAGTTTCGCCGTTCCCTTTGCAGCACCTAATCCATCGCCACCGGAGCCATGCAATACAAACACAAGGCTTGCATTTTCCATCTTAGCATCAGGCTCATTGAAATGAAATGTCCGGGAGATGCCGTCGACTGAAACAGAGTCATCACTGAACTGACTTTTAGCTGGAGCAAAACAAAAAATGGCTGCTATTAAGAGAATGAAGCTTTGCATAACATTCATTAATTTTTTGTTAGGCTAAGGTAAGAGTTTAGCAAAACAGCAAGATCATTTCACGACGAAAGTTTCTTATGCTCTTTGAGTAACGTAATGGGCATTGTCGCTTTTAATGAAGCCCGGCGCTTGAACGTCACTTCAGCCTCTGTATACTTAAGGATTTAAAATGTCCTGATTATTGCTCTTGGCCCGCCTTTGGCAGCTTTTTGGAGGCTATAGGTAAAGCCTAGGGTAAAGAATCGTTGCAGCGCCTGGTACTGTATATCTTCTATAAAGTTGTTATTGGCATTGCGGTCTACCCCCACATTTTGTTTGAGCAAGTCGAATCCACTAAGCTTGATCTCACCTTTTTTACTTTTCAGCACCTGTTTGCTGAGTGATGCATTCCATAAACCTATCCTTGTATTAAAACCATCGGAGCGGCCTGTATAAACACTGTAAGTAAATTCATTGTAAATAGTAAGACCGCCCGGTAAATTCAACGTGGCTTCCAGGTTATAAGTTTGCCGCCAGAAATTATTATTCAATACTGGTTGTAATGAGTAGCGTGCTTTGTTGTATGCTATCCTTGCAGAAAGATCAATGTCTAAAAAATCTTTGTAACTGTAATTAGCCGACACTCTTGGCGCAATAGAAAGATTGCCAGTTGTGTTCTTTTGTTGGTTAATGTAATTAACCGCACGGTTATAGGCAATGTTTGTACCGATTGAAAACCGAGTGTTCAATTTCTTTATCCTGATACCACGCTCAACCATTGCGGTAATATTGAAAACACCACTTGCGTTCACAGGTTTTGTTAACCGTGTGCCTGCGGAGTCAATGGTATCGCTATTTACAATTGCATTTTGAAGCGAATAATAATTAAGGAAAGCAAATAAATTCTTCTGCCGGGCCGGATTAGCATTTAAGAATTGCACATTGAGATTATGACTATACTGCTGCTCCAATAAGGGGTTGCCTTCACGCACATTCAATGGATCACTGATATCTTTTACCGGTTGCAACTGGCTCGCATTTGGCTGCGAGGTGGAAGTGTTGTAATCCATCCGCAGCGTTTTCATTTTAGTGAAACTATAATTAAAATTTGCCATCGGCAGCAAGTTTGTAAAGCCTTGTTTTAAACTAAAACTATTATCTTTCAATTTACTGAGCAGCGATGCATATTGCAGGTTAGCCCCGGCTGAAAAACCATATTTCTTTTGCTGGGTACGTATGCTTATACCACCGCCTGTATACAAATAATTGCTTTGAAAAGCGTTGCTCAGGTTGCTGTTACGAACATCATGTTTGCCGCTTGTTTCATTATAATCGAAGGTCCTGCGATCTACATCACCGCTGCTGGTATTATAAAAACCTCTGATCTCCAGCAATGATCTTTTAGACAACGGTTCAGTATAATTTGCGTTTACGCCGTAGCTCTGCGTATTGCTGTTCAGTTTCGATACCTGGTTCAATGTATCGCTCAGGTCAATGGCGGCGTTTTTAAAAAAATTATTGACAGAATATTGTGTAGCATTCATCCGGCTGTCGTTGTACTGCATGTTTCCATTTATAGAAAATGTGCGGCTTCTTTTTTTAAACTTATGCCGGAATAAAATGCTGTTGTTTAAATTATATCCTTCCGTGGCATTGGTCGTGTTGGTAATACCGTTATTCAGCAGTTTGCCGTTGGGGAACGATGATTTATATTCACTTTCCCTGGCAATATTCCCCTTTTGATAACCAACTGTTCCAGTCAGTTTTATAGAATTAAAAGAATCAATTTTATGATCTGCACTAAAGTTAAAGCGGTTCCCCTGGGTGCTTGTGTTGTTACTGCTGTTTTGTTTCCATGTAAAATTGTTGCCCGGTATAATATATTGCCGGTTTATCAGTTGATCATTATCTACTTGTTGGTTGTTGTAAAAATAACTCGTGTTGATATCTGTTTTCTTTTTCCAAACATTGCTGTAGTTTATGCCGTCGGCAACGGTGGTTGTAATGCCTTGTTTATTGCTGATGCCACTTACAGGCAATCCAAAATCTTCGGGCTCACCGGTGTTAATGACGATGCCTCCTCCGCCACCCATCATTCGTTTTGCCTGCCCGGTAAAGTTCAACATATCCATCAATGAAAATCCCTGGCGATTGCTGTTGTTCGCCATACCAATCACCGATAATTGCTGATCGTCTTTAAATTTGTTTATGTTGAATTGCCCGTCATAACGGCTTTGAGTACCAGCGGCAGCGCTTATCTTTCCAAAAGCCGCGTTCTTCTTATCTTTTTTTAATTTAAGGTTGATGGTTTGTTCTGCATTACCATCATCAATGCCGGTAAATTCTGCCTGGTCCGACTTTTTCTCAAATACCTGTACTTTATCGACTGCATCCGCAGGCAGGTTTCGGGTTGCGAGTTTAGGATCCTCGTTAAAAAAATCTTTGCCATTTACCAATACCCGGTTGATCTTTTTACCATTCACCTTCACCGTGCCGTCCTTATCTACCTCTACTCCCGGCATTTTCTTCAGCATGTCTTCCACCACTGCATTCGGCTTTGTCTTAAAAGACTCAGAGTTAAATTCCAGTGTATCGCCATTTACTTCTACGGCCGGTCGCTGGGCTGTTACGGTTAGTTCCTGTAGCAGGTTTTTATCTTTTAAAAAGATCGGGCCGATATCAATGATGGAAATACCGGTAGTTGTTTCAAAGTTCCGCCATAAAGGCTGAAAATTTGAATGCGATACTGACAACCGGTAACTGCCATTTTGCAACTGGTTGAATGAGAACCGGCCAAGAGAATCGGACCTTGTAAATGCAACCAATGCAGAATCACGAACGCTTATAAGAGACACGGTTGCATTCAATATCGGAGCCTTTCCAATGGAATCTTCCAATTTGCCGGTAAGCGAAAAAAGCTTTTTAGCGTTGTTTCCTGTTTCCTGTTGAGCCCGACAAATAATAACAAGCAGTAGGAGATTCAGCAACAGCAGATATTTTTTCATGACTATACTTTGGTGAAAACAAAAGTATTGTTCCGTGTTTGCAGATGGGGTTAATCAACTTTGGTTTAAGGTTAATTAACGTTAAAAAAGAGGGTGATAAAAGAGAAATTTTAGGGATTTATAACGGCTTGTTAATGTTGAAGAGCATTGGAACTTTGGTCATCATTTTGTGTCTTACTAATAGAAGATCATTGATTAGAGTAGAAAAAGTTCTATACAATTATATTCAGACAATATTTTTAATAGCACCTCGTTTTTAATATATAAATATATTTTTTCATGTCCGAAAAGTTTAATAAAAATAGCACCAATCCCCTGATTCAACTGGTAAGAAGTATCTTGAACAAATTTCTACAAGCACCTGATGTTTATCCCATCAAGTACTATAAAAAAGGTAAGCGTTTTCGCCGTTTTTAGGTTGAGCGCATATTTATAAAAATAATTTGTACCCCCTGTTGATAACGCCTTCGATACTTCGGAGGCTTTTTTGTTTTAACCTAACCGCGGGTCTGATTCAACTAATATAAAACGGGGTAAAACGGCATTATAAAATCCCCAATGCTATTTCCCAAACCGCCATTTACTTGTATATTTAATTTCATTTTAAAATTGTTGTCATGGATCAGCAGATTATCAATCTCTACGACGAGTATACTCATAAGCCATTAGGCCGGCAGGAATTTATTAGCAGGCTTGCAAAAATGGTGGGAAGTACGGCAGCGGCCTTAACCCTCCTGCCATTGCTGGAGGTAAATGCGGCAAAAGCTGCAACGATAGCAGAAGATGATTTGTTCACCGAACGCATTGCTTATCACGCTGCAACCGGCGATATGCAGGCTTATGTAGCAAGGCCGAAGAAGGAAGCGAAGTATCCGGCGGTAGTTGTGATACATGAGAATCGTGGTTTGAACGCCCATATTGAGGATGTTGCCCGCAGGGCTGCAAAAGCAGGTTACCTGGCAATAGCGCCGAATGCATTATCGCCTCTTGGTGGAACGCCTGCTAATGAAGATGATGCGAGAACATTATTTCAGCAATTAAAACCCGAAGAAAGCCTGCAGAACTTTATAAAAGTATTTGATTACCTACCCGGCCGCAAAGACTGCAACGGCAATTATGGTTGTGTAGGATTTTGCTGGGGCGGCGGCATGGCCAATAAATTAGCCGTAAATGTGCCTTCGTTAAAAGCAGCGGTAGCATTTTATGGCGCACAGCCCAATGCGGATGATGTTCCCAAAATAAAGGCTGCGGTACAGCTACATTATGGTGGGCTTGATGAAAGGATCAATGCAGGGATTCCCGCATACGAAGAAGCACTCAAAAAGGCCGGAACCAAATATGAGCTATATATGTATGAAGGAGTGAACCACGCCTTTCATAATGATACCGCACCTACCCGCTATAATGAAGCAGCCGCAAAACTTGCGTGGCAACGAACAATGGATTTTTATGCTAAATATCTGGTTTGATAGCAGGTTGATTTTATTTCCGGTAAACCCCTGCTTACAGTTTTTTTGAAACGATAAGATTCATTCAATTCATTGTAGCATTAACGTCGGGCAGCAGGTCAGGAAACTACGGCTACTGATAAGTGGCTTTGTGTATGAAGCAGAACGTGGTTGTACAGCAGTGCAAAACACTATGCAAAGAATGGTGGTATAATTAAGCCGGATGAGGTTTATTAAGCAAGGCTTACTTTGCAGACCCGATGCGGCACAAGGATTGCCAACGCACATGGCCGCCCTACACCCTTGCGCCAATTGGGGATTAATCTTATTGCTGGAGGTTGCTCTCCGGCAGAGCCTACTTCCTCTTCAAATTAACAGCCTCCTCAACTTTAAAAATATTTTTTTAGTTATGAATATCTTAAATAAATGCTCATTGTTAGGTGTACAGTTTATCGCTTGTATCATTTTATTCAATTGTTCAAGTTGTGTCAATAACACGGCTAAAACTGATCAATTTTTAAATACTATTATAGACGATTCAGTGAGGTATAATAAAAAGATTTTCAACGATGAATATCAAAAGCTAAACTTTCAAACTCACGATAGTTCGAATATATCAAATCTAAGAATTAGTATACTCGAATTGAGTGACTATATTGATCATACGAATACAGATCTTAAAAAAATAAAATCGGATGATAGTGAAACCAATAACGTTAGAAATATTTTTATTGATAACCATATAGGGGACTCCATTTATTACAAGTTGGATAATATTTTTACCCTGGCTAACAAAAGCGCTAATTCTCTTCCAGTGAAAAAATATATTTCCTATGAAGCTTCTTTATCATTGGGTAACCACGATATCGAATCTTGGAAAAATTCAATATTTGGAGCAAATATCCCTATGTCAGTAATTATATTTCTTAAAGGCATTCAATCAGAAATATATAAAATCGGAGCTATAGTTTTCACGGATAAATAGTTATTAATTTCAGATTTAATAAACAAATTGTTGCTATTATTATTTAGTTGTTCCTCATTTGGCGCAAGCATGTCGGATAGGCTTAGTGCGTTAGCATGCTTGTGCCCCATTAGCGCGGGAATGTAGGATAAAGAGAAAAAAACTTCCATCCATGTTCCAGGCGCAGTGCCATAACGTTAGGCGCAGGAATGTGGGGTGGGCAATGTGCGGTGGGTTTCCTGTGCCGGGCAGTTACTAATGCGATAATAAAATAAAAAGCAAAGCCACTCAATTGAGTGGCTTTGTAGTTTTACATCAGACAAATTTTAGCTGACCTTATAAAGTGGTCAACCGTAGTAAGCAAGCATTCTTTTTCTTTATCGGCAGCACTGAAATATCCTGGAATCGCCTTAACATTACCCCTCATTTGGCGCAAGCATGTCGGGCAGGCTAAGTGCATTAGCATGCTTGTGCCGTACAACAAAAAGTGCTGACAATTTTTGTGTAGCCAACGTTGCTATGCAGCAATCTGCATTAACTTGAATAGACTAAAAGCAAGGCCTAAAATTTCTATAGTAATGCATCTGTGTTTTATAGCTTTAAATCGTGAGCGGTTTTTTTGCATAGCCCAGTATTGGCGCAAGGGTGTCGGGCGGGTAAATGAGTGTTGGCAATCCTTGTGCTTTGCAGTTACTACACGACAAAAATAAAAGCAATAAAGCCCTCGATTGAGGGCTTTATTGTTATGTCATAATAGGCGCTGGTCTGCGGCCTGTGGCCTTATCCCACCACTTTCACTTCCTGGCCTGCTACGCTATTTTTATTTGCCAGCGAAAGTGAAGCGCTATTTTGTTCCTCACCGTTTACAACTATCCTGATCCCCGAACGGCCAGGTTCATTTTGCAATAACTGGATATTGTAAACGGTTTCTTTAAAGCGATATTTAATCTGAACGCTATTCCATTCAGCAGGTATACATGGATTAAAATGCAACGTATCCCCTTCTTTTTGTATTCCTAAAAATGATTCTATTAGTAACTGGTACATCCATCCGGCCGAGCCGGTGTACCAGGTCCAGCCACCACGGCCTTTGTTCAATGGTTCTGCATATACATCTGCAGCAATCACGTAAGGCTCTACTTTATATTCTGCGATTGATGCACTGTCTTTGCCATGATTGATGGGATTGATCATGTCCAATAACTCCCAGGTTTTTTCCTTATTACCCATTGCGGCGAAACCCATGATCAGCCAAATAGCGGCGTGTGTATATTGTCCGCCATTTTCTCTTACACCAGGAACATAGCCTTTGATATAACCGGGATTAAGGGCTGATTTATCAAAGGGTGGATCAAACAACTGGATCATTTTATTATCCTTCCGAACGAGATTTTTGTAGGCTGATTCCATAGCGGTCAATGTTCGTTGCCGCTCCCCGGCACCAGATAATACAGACCAGCTTTGCGCAATGGAATCTATCTTGCATTCTTCGTTTTGTTGTGAACCCAATGGAGTTCCCTCATCGAAATAGGCCCTGCGATACCACTCTCCATCCCATGCATTTTTTTCGATATTATCCCGTAGTTGCTTCGCAGCATCGTTACATATTTTTATAAATGCCTGATCGCCTTTTATCCGGGCTACTTCAACAAATTTGGTTAACACATCGTACAAAAAGAATGCAAGCCATACACTTTCGCCTTTTCCATGCTGGCCCACTTTATCCATTCCATCATTCCAGTCTCCGGAGCCTATGAAGGGCAACCCATGTACGCCAAATTTCAATCCGTGCTCAATTGCCCGTACGCAATGCTGGTACAAATCAGCTTTTATATCTGATTGAATGGGCATGTCATAAAAAGATTCTTCGCCCGCGTTAAGCAATCTGCCTTCAATAAAATGTATCGATTCATCCAAAATAGCGTGATCACCGGTAGCAGCAACATACCTGGCCGTAGCGAAAGGAAGCCATAAATAATCGTCAGAGCAAGTAGTGCGAACACCGCGGCCAACCGGCGGATGCCACCAGTGTTGTACGTCTCCTTCCTTAAATTGCCGGGAAGCACAAAGCAGGACCTGGTCTCTAACCATGGAAGGTTTGTTATGCAACAAGGACAATACATCCTGTAGCTGGTCCCGGAAACCAAATGCCCCACCCGATTGATAAAACCCGCTTCGGGCCCAAATGCGACAAGCAATTGTTTGATAAGTGAGCCATCCATTGGCTAAAATATTTACAGCGGCATCCGGCGTTTCCACCTGCACTGTTCCCATTGCTTCCTGCCAAAACTCATGCACTCTTTTCAATGCGTCCGCAGCAGCAGCGCTTCCGTCAAACTGTTGTATAAGTGATAGCGCTTCATTCATATTTTTTCCGGCACCAAGCCGGAAAACAAACTCATGCTCTTCATCTGCCGTAAGATCTACTACCACCTGAAGGGCAGCGCAGGGATCAAGCGCCGCACCCATTTTGCCCGAGAGCCTTGCCCTGTTCATTGCTTCCGGATTGGCAAGGGTTCCATTTCGGCCAATAAATTCCAAACGGTCTGCTGTAAAGGATTTATTGGGATCGTCAACATCAAAAAAAGCGACCCTTCCCGGAAACTCAGTATTATAATGATTGGTGGCAAGCACCGCCCCGCTTTTTATATCCATATCGGTGATGATATGCATCTGGGATTTGAGTCCAATGTCGCCTAATATCCACTCAACGTATCCTGTCGCGGAAATACGGCGCTGGCGGTCAGTGTTATTCCGCAATTTCAAAACAATGAATTTTACCGGCGCCACCGTATCAACAAACACGGACATTTCAGAATGAATGCCGTCTTCGCTATGCTCAAATATGCTGTATCCAAAACCATGTCGGGTTATGTACGGGGATTTGCCCTTGGCCGGCGCAGGTGTAGGTGACCAAAACCTGCCACTTTCCTCGTCACGCAAATAAAAAACCTCTCCTTTTAAATCATTTATCGGATCATTGTTCCAGGGAGTAAGCCGGAACTCATGCGCATTTTCCAACCAGCTATACGATTGGCCACTTTCAGTAATGATGCTGCCAAATAAAGGGTTGGCCAACACATTGATCCATGGAGCCGGTGTACTCTTAGTTGTAGTAGTGGTGATCACATACTCTTTGCCATCTTGCGAAAAACCACCAAAGCCATTAAAGAACAACAAGTCTTTGCGAGGCTCAACCTGTGTATGAACAGATGAATGAAATTTAGTTGGGTTGAAATAAGGAATAGCAGATTTCAACTTGCTGCGCCGGTTGAGTTGCTCTTCCAGTGAACCTAATTTATCCGAAAGAACAATATGTGCTACTGTTTGAAATAGTATACGGTCCTCCGGAGATATCTGATCAGCCGAGCGAATAAAAATGCCACCAGGTTGTTCTTTTATATCGGCAGAAAGAGCTGGGGAGATCAGGCTTAAGATCTGGTTTTGCAAGTCCTGACGGTAACCGCCACGATCCTCATTCCATATTACCAGGTCGATAGACACGCCTTTTAAGCGCCAGTAATAATGTGCCTGGATCAGTTGTTTCACCAGCTCGAGGTTTGCAGAGTCTTCAATCAATAAAAGAACAATGGGTAGATCTCCGGAAATAGAATAGCCCCACAGGCCCGACTGGCCGCGGCGATTCTGAATAATGATGGCAGGATCGGCCCTGAGCGATGCATTTGAAAAGATTACAGAAGAAGATAGCCTTGCATACAACTGTGCATCAGCTTCGGAGGCATTTATCTGTCGCATCACCAGCAAGCTATGTGTCCATGCCAGTTCCAGCACACGGTTAGTGAGGTGCCGGTCCTGGTATTTTTCTACCAGTATATTACATAATTCTTTTGTGTCGGCAATACCGATGATCATGTCGCAGGTAGCCGTCTGGCCGGGTTCGAGTATGATACGGTATTGTATGGAGATCACCGGATCAAGCACCGAACCTTCCGTATTGGAGAGTGCAGAATCCTGCCGCATTGCCACCGGATCGTGTACGGAGTATCCCCGCCCAATAAAATTAGCCCGGTTCGTCTCATAAGAGATGTTCCTCACTTCTGCATCGTGCACTTTCATTGAGTGAAACATCCAGGGCAGGCGTTCATCTTCCGAACGGGGCCGCCGGGTGCATAGGATAGCATGCCTCGGCTTATTGATCTCCGTTTGTACAAAAAGATTGCTGAAGGCAGGATGCACCTCATCTCCTATTGCCGATGCCATCACTACCTCTGCATAACTGGTTATTGCTATAGATCTTTTTTTACGGGAACGATTAGTGATATGAACCCTCCTAAGCTCGATATCATCTTCCGGCGATACCACAATTTCTGTGTGCGTATCAAGGGAGAGATCCCTGCGCCGGAATTCGGCCCTGCCTTGTGAAAACACAGCTTCGTAATTTTCGCCTTGTTGCAATACCGGCTGATACGCACTCGACCAAAAAGCATTCGTATCAAGGTCACGGATATAACAGAAAGTGCCCCAGTTATCACAAGTTGCATCCTCCCGCCAACGGGTAACGGCAATATTTTTCCACTTGCTATAGCCTCCTCCGGAATTGGTTACCATTACGTGATACCTGCCATTTGATAATAGTTTCACTTCGGGTATAAGAGTATGAGGCGTATTGATCACTCTCAGAGATTGATCTTCGTAAGGAACTGTACTGATGTCTTCCGCATGCACACTTGGTGAGTAGAAGGTAGCTACCCTTGGCACTTTTTCCTGTAGCAATAATAAAGTGGCTTTGATCTGTACATCGCTTTCAAAATATTTCTGCATGGGTTGATCCAAAAGCAGGTAGGCCAATGATAAAAAACTCATACCCTGGTGATGTGCCATGAAGGATTTGATCAAAGTATAGGTTTGTTTTCTTACCAGGCGGGATGGGGTATAATCAACGGCCTCGTAAAAACCGTATTTACCTTCAAAGCCGCTTTCTCTTAACACCAGTAGATTTTCAAAAGCTGCGTTTGGAGCTACCATCAGCGCCATCACGGTAGAATAGGGAGACACTACCAGGTCTTCACTCAGGCCTCTTTTAAAGCCGAGGCCGGGCACTCCAAAAGCACGGTATTGATAATTGAGATTTGCATCAACCATGTTGTAACCCGATTCTGAAATGCCCCAGGGAATGTCTCGTTTTTTGCCATACTCGATCTGCTTTTGTATGATGGCCTTGTTGGTTTGATCAAGCAAAGTATTTTCATAAGTGGGCATTACCAGTAAAGGCATCAGGTATTCAAACATAGATCCGCTCCAGGATAAGAGAACGGGTGATGTGCCCATATTTGTAAGCTGTCTTCCCAGGGCAAACCAGCTTTCCTGTGAAAGCTTACCCTGCGCAATAGCAACAAAAGTGGTAAGTCTTGCTTCGGAGGCCAGCAGGTCGTAATAACTATTATCTTTTCTTTGATCGTCTACATTATAACCGATTGCTAATAAGTGTTGCGCCTTATCATACAAAAAGTCATATTCAAGATCTGCCAGCTCGGTGCATTTTACCGCCAATTGTTCAACAGTTAATACGAATTCCTTTGCCCGCCTGCCTGCTTCGGTAATACGACCCCTAAAGTTGTTAAGCCATTCATTTTCCGACTCCGTGTTTTCAGGCGAATAACAGCTAATGATACTATGTAACAAAAGCTCTTCAATTTTTGAAAGCTGTTTTATACTGGGAACCAGCGGCAGCATTGGCAACAGGTGTTCAAATTTGGCTGGAGGTGCTGGTAAAATGATCCATGGAGCCATTGATAAAAGTTCCTGTTGGGCTTGTTTTAGTTGGTCCTGTACTTTTTGCGACCACCATTGTGCAGTTGGTGCGTTGGTGGAATTCACCTGGTTATAGATGGGAGCGAAAGCTTTTTCAAGTTGGTCCAAATATCCCCAGGTATCGACCAGGCTTCTATCTTCTGACTGTATAATCTGCGTGATCTGCTCCTGGAATTCATCGGTTATATTACCGGGTTCCATATTATCTGCCAGTACGCCTGTTGCATCACAAAGGCCCTGGAAAAAAGAAGGATCAATGATCGGTTTATCCGGTGCCGAAAGCAGGCCCTGTTTTAGCGTAAGCAGGTGACCGGCGAGGTTTCCACTGTCCACAGTTGAAATATAACGGGGCGCCAGTGGGGCCAGTGTGGTAGTATCATACCAATTATATAAATGCCCACGATAACGCTCCATTCCTAACATTGTGTAAAGCGTATTACTGCTGCGCTCTACCAGTTGGCGTACGCCGATATATCCGAATTCATAGGCGCAAAGATTCGCAAGTAAAGACAGGCCAATATTGGTTGGAGAAGTCCGGTGTGCTATTCGTTCAACGGGATCCTCCTGGTAATTGTCGGGGGGCAGCCAGTTATCTGTTTCCGCCACAAAGGTTTCAAAGAAAGCCCATGTTTTTCGGGAGAGCTTGCGCAGGTAAAAAGAATCGTTGTTTGATAGCTGCGATCCTTTAGCATCAAAAAAATGACTTACCCACCATGCAATAAAAGGCGACAATACCCATAAGATCAATAGGGGTAGGGCAACCAATAATGTTAAGGGAGCATACGTACTTAAATAGGCAAACGCCGAAATTGCAAAAACAGGTGAAAACCACATAGCCAGGAATGCCCTGCCAATATTTTTGGTTTTAGGCTGGCTAGATCCGTACGGGTTCCACTGAAGAAGGTTTTTATGTGAAAAGATCATTCGCCAGAGCGTCCTCAGAATTGCATCAATATTTGAAAAAGCCTCATAAGGGAGACAAGTAAGATCAAGCAGGTGTTGGATAAAATGATTGCTTGCCGACTTTACAGAAAACGTGAAGTGTTGTGCAAAGGTCTCATCCTCGGGTATCCAGCATAGCTCCCACAATAAGTTTACTATGGAGGGCATAATGATAATAACCGTAACGGCGAGTGTCCAGAACCAGGGCACAGGTGATATTAGCCAGCCAAATACAAATAGCAATAAAAGGGCGACAGGCACAAGGCTTCGCCTTAAATTATCGAATATTTTCCAGCGGCTGAACAAAGAGATCGGGTTTCGCTTCAAGCTCCCCGAGCCACTGGGTGCGAACGGAAATATCCAGGTTGCTATTTGCCAATCGCCCCGTATCCAGCGATGCCGCCGTTTCATGTCCGTGAGATAGCTTGACGGATATTCTTCGTATAGCTGAACATCAGAGATCAGTCCTGAACGGGCATAGCAACCTTCGAGCAGATCGTGACTTAAAATCCGGTTTGGAGGAAATTTGTTTTCCAGCGCCAGGTCAAAAGCATCCAAATCATAAATGCCTTTGCCAATAAAGGACCCTTCCTTAAACAAGTCCTGGTACACATCGGACGTTGCTCTTGTATATGGATCGGTACCCGGTTCGTTGCTGTGTATGCGGGCATATACTGAACTCCTCGTATGCGGCAGGCTGGTGGACACCCTTGGTTGAAGTATGGAGTATCCGTCTGTAACCCTGCCCTTTTTTTCATTATACACGGCCTTGTTCAGTGGATGTGCCAGCGTGCCCACCATTTGCCAGGCACTATCCCTGGGTAGTTGTGTATCGGTATCGAGAGTTATTATATATTTTACCCCGGTATAAATAGATTCGTCGCCAATTATTTCCGAAAAAAATTGCCGTCCCTTTCCTCTAAGTAACTGGTTAAATTCTGCAAGCTTCCCACGTTTGCGTTCATATCCCATCCACACCTTATTTTTTTTGTTCCACTTACGAGGCCGGTGAAAGAGGAAAAAAGTATCATTCGAAGTGCGATCATACTTCTTGTTCAGATCAATTATTTTTTGTTTTGCAACATTGATCAATTGATCATCTTCGGGCACGTGCTCATTTTCTGCATCGCTGAAATCTGTGAGCAGCGCATAAGATAAATTGCGGTCCCGGTTTGCTAAAAACCTAACCTCTAATCCTTCCACAAGTTCATCAACAGAACTGATGCTGTTAAGTATGGTTGGTATTACAACCATCGTTTGGGCTTCCGCTGGAATGCCTTTCGAAAAATTCATTCGCGGCAGCAGGTGAGGCCGTGCAAGTATGGTGCTCAACCAGTTTATAATAGAAAGGGCCAGGCGGCTGGTGGCTAAAACAATTACTACACTAAGCGCCACTAACCACCATTTTTCTAATCCTTCATTGTAAGCTTTGTAAATAAGTACCCAACTAAATAATGCAGTAAGAATGAATGTTCCGCCGAGGTACACAAACAGCGGAGAGCTATTTACAAAATTCCGGCAACGATCCAGTATCGACAGTTTTACCGCTGCTTCCTTTTGTGTGCGCCCAAGCCCTTTGTCAGTGAGATAATACCCTACATGGCTGAAACGGGCATCCTCATTTTTTTGTTTACTTTCTTCTGTAAAACGAAGCACCATTGATGCAACTTCTTTTTCGGAGAGATCGCTTTTTTTTGCAATTTTTTCTACGGCATGCCGATAGTTATCCCGGGTATGAAAATCCATTTGACCATAAATGCCGTCGATATCTTCACGAAGCGTTTTTTCAACAATGCTTGTACTCTCCACAAATTCCCGCCAATCGGTGGTGCTCAAAAAACGAAGACTACTGATGCTGTTGCTAATTGAAACCTGGTCGGCCGCTTGTCTTTGATTTTCCTGTTGTATCAACTCAATACTTGCATAACCCATTTCAGATAAACGCTGTTCCATCCAATTGAGGGGCAGCGTGACCGAACTACCTTTTTCCTGTAGTCTCCGGGTTAGTTCTGCCACAAACGAACTCTCCATAGGCGGATCGGATCTCGCCATATCTGCAATAACCAGCACTAGGTTTTTTGGATCCTTTTCTACTGTATCCAGCATTTTGTCTGCCCATTCGCCAGCAAGTGATTTGTTGTTAATGTCAATGGCGATCTGAATGGAGATCCGTCTTAAGTTTTCAATCAGGGCCAGCCTTAGCATAATGGGAATTGCCCATAATTCGCCGAGCTTTAAAAACGTAGTTGTCTGATAAGCATTAAAAAAGCTTGTGAGGCTGGAAAGGTTTACGTGGCCATCACTGTGGGAAATTAATTCCACAGCGAGATCGTACACCCTAGGCAGACCTGCTGATTTTCCCTTTGCCAACTGCGGCAGACCTTTGCTATAGCCCTTGGGTAAATGCTTTTTGCCTGTATAGATCTGCTCTTCAACAAGGTAAAAATTGTCGAGCAGCCATTCGCCGGCGGGAGCAATGCGATCACTCTGCTTTACAGCTTCCGTAAGCAGAGCATGCACTTCCAGTAGTATCTTCTCATTTTCGGCGAGACGCTTTAATAACTGCTCCGACGGATCTTCGGAAATCAGGATATGCTTGGCTGCAAGGCCCCTTGCATGCTGTTCCAACTGCTCTTCGGTAAATAATTCGGAACGGAGAGGAGGACGCTCATCGGCATATTTCTCATTCCAGTTGTCGCCGAATATAGGCTCAATAATATTTC
>JBDSAP010000076.1:0-4515 GCA_039922055.1 Ferruginibacter sp. | reverse complement strand
ATCTGCTTTCATCAGTTATACATGTTAGATTGAATAAAATTTATCGTAAGATGGATAAGGTAAAATACCAAGTTTATGTACAAGCTAATACTATACCTATTTTTTAAGGCATTGTATTTGTCGCTTCGTTAATCAAAGGCCATATTTAATAATGTACAAATATTAATATGGTGATCCTTTAACCTAAAAACACGATATGAAATATTTCATTATCATATTATCAGTGTTTGCTTCTATTTTTATTTCATGTGGTCATGAAAACAAGCCTGATCCGCAGCCAAAGAAAATAGTTATCAAAACCCCGAGCCCAACTATCATTATAAAAGATCCGCCGGAAAACACTACTACCATTACTTTAGAAAAGAAAGCCATTAAAGTGCAAACACATAAAACTGGCGAGGGAGATAAGGATAGCGTTCAACATTGAACCTAAACTGCTGATCGCAAAAATATAAAATTTTACTCTACTAAGTAAGTCTTGTAATTGATGCTTCACCAGGAAAATTCTAAGGCTTTCAAATACGGATACACTCCCCATCTCCGATGTAAATTCATGCTGCAACTGCTTATTATTTTAATTCATAATTTTACCGGATACAACTTTATCAATGATTAAAAATATTGCAATTGCCGGTGCCGGTATCAGCGGCATGTCTACTGCTTTTGTACTTAAAGAGAAAGGCTACCGGGTTACCATATACGCCAGGGCATTTTCGCCGAACATTACTTCCAACAAAGCTGCCGCGTTTTGGTTTCCCTATCATATACGTAATGATAAACGAGGCATCGGCTGGTGCAATACAAGCTATCGTTATTACCTGGATTTTGCCAACGATCCCACAACAGGTATCGGTCTTCAGAAACTTATAAAAGTGTTGCGTACCGGTGTACCCGAGGAAGAACCGATATGGAGAGAGTTTATGCCTGGAGGTTCTTATTCCGTTATACCGGGAAGCTCTTTGGCGCCAGGAATAGAAAAGGCGTATGATATACAAGTGCCGCTGATTGAAACACAAATATTTTTGCCGTGGCTGCAACAGCAATTGGAGCAGCGGGGCGTTGTTTTTATAGAACAGGAGTTGCAGGAATTTGATGCGCTTTGCGGAGAATATGATCTTGTAATTAACTGCACGGGTCTTGGCTCAAAAATACTTTGCAAAGATGAATCGATGTTGCCAATAAAGGGACAGGTTGCACTCCTGGAACCGGGTACCGACCTGCCGATTTATCTTGATAATGAAAAGCCACTTTACATTGTACCACGTAAAGATGCGATCATAATTGGAGGAACATTTGAAGAAGGATTGGATACCGAAGCGACCGAACCGGAAACTATTGAACGCCTGCTACGGAATGCATACGAAGTATTTCCCGAATTAAAAGGTAAGCAGGTAATTGGAAGCTGGGCCGGGGTGCGGCCATACCGGTCGGATGTAAGAGTTGAGCAGGAACCAGGCCGCAATCTCATACACAATTATGGTCATGGTGGCAGCGGGTTTACACTGGCATTTGGCTGTGCAGAATCAGTAGGTGCGATTGTGGCAAGCGCCCCGTCCCCCGAAGGGGGAACTTAGGATTGGTCAGTATTATTTATGCTTAACTTCTTTTAATAGCATTGGCTTAGGAGTGTTTTGTCCGGGTATTTGTTTTTCATTGGATCATCGTTGCATCGCCCTCTTATACTTTTTCAGCTTTGGGGAACGAGCAGCGTTCCACCTCAGGTAAACGACATCGATTCAACGATACAACACTCATAATTATTACGGCTTTAGGAAGCAAAATAAATGTCATTATACTACCCAAAGGATAAAAAAGTGAGTAGCGCCTCTGCCATTTTTGGACGAACCTTAGTAGAAAGAAAATTACCATAATGATCAAACCTTATTACCTTATTTCAAATGAAGTGGAAACAATACAAACAAGGTAATAAGGTGAGTGATATTTGATGAACAATTCTACTAAGGTTTAAGATTAAATAAATTAAGATGTCACTAATTTATCCCTTGCGAAGTATTACAAAACCAGGGGGCTTTAATTTGAATAACCATCAGTGAAACCGGTGGAGAGAAGATAATAAATGAGCGCTGAAAGGGTTCAATAACAACTCAATATATTCAACCACCTGGTTGTCCTTGTCCATTGTATTCTCTCAATTTAAAGCCTGGAGCCCTTTCACATTTTGGCTTAAATGCTCCCCAAAGCTTCAACGGTACAAGAGGGCGACGCAAGAATGTTGCTATAGAAAGCAAATGCCCGGACAAAAAATATTTTCTTCTGTGGTGAACACTAAATTGTAATAGTGGAACTTGAAAATGTTATTAGTTCGCTACGACTGTGAAGAGGGATTAGATAAAAAAAGAACTTCCACAGCTATAGGTTTTTCATAGTCTGTGGAAGTAACATCTTTTGAACCGGTTTAATGGCTCACAGGGATCAAATGTGTTTGAGGACATGCCTCCCAGAAAAAAATGAAAATTATTTGTTTCCTGGTTTCAGTGTTGTTGGTTTTTCGCCATCATCGCTTTTTACGGCATAGGCAAGGATTATTGGGTTTTGTTGGTTTTTGGATCATCATCGCTTTTAAAGGCATAGACCCGGGATATTGGTTTTTTGTTGGTTTTGAATCATCATCGCTTTTTACAGCATAGATCCAGGATATTGGTTTCGGTCTTTAGGATTTGGATTTCGAATTTGATTGTTGATGTTTCAATCATTTTCTGATACAAAGATGCAGCAGAAACAAGTGGTGTACAAGAGCAGTACTACCCTTTTTATCCGACAGCATAAACACTGCCGATTTAGTAGATGCGCTATAACTTTGCAGGTATTTTATAAACGTATAACTACGAGGTTTAGACGCTATTGGGCAGGTAATAATTTAGGGGAGTACACTTATTCTCCTTTTTTAGTTGCGTTTTAATGCAACAAAAAGCAAGTGAAATTGCTGCAATAACATTATAAATTAATGAAGTAAAGCCAGCACAGTAATGGATTGCGCTGATAGAAATTTGCCTAAAAAATGATCGTAGTAATGGAACTAATTGTTCGTACAATTACTTAGATGTTATCAGTCGATAAGTGAGCCGGAATAGTGAAATAAAATGTACTACCCTCGCCCGGAGTAGATTCTACCCAAATTTTTCCGTGATGCAGTTCAACTATTTTTCTACAATGAGAGAGGCCGATGCCGGAACCCTGGTATTCGGCACGGGTATGCAGGCGCTGAAAAATTATAAATATCCTTTCGTTATGAGCTTTGTCTATTCCGATGCCATTATCTGCGAATGAAAAAAGCCAGTGACCTCCCTCGATTTTTGCGCTGATATTTAAGGTGAGTACCGTATTTTTCTTGCGGAACTTAATAGCATTGATCGTAAGGTTTTGAAACAACTGTTTGATCTCTGTTGCGTATCCATTTATCACCGGAAGCTGGTCGCTGATTATTAAAGCGCCTGCATCGGTAATTGCTTTATGAAGATCTGCTGTTACATCCTGTAGCACCTTTGCACAATCTACTTTCTTCAACTCTCTTTTCGTCCCTATCCGGGAATAATCGAGCAGGTCATTGATAAGCACTTTCATCCTGTCTGACGATTCAATAACAAAGTGCAGGTATTTATCAGCTTTGTCATCGAGCTTGCCTTTGTATTGTTGTTGCAACAATTTTACAAAACTGGAGGTAGTTCTTAACGGCTCCTGCAAATCATGCGAAGCCACGTAGGCAAACTGTTCAAGCTCGGTATTTTTTCTTTTCAGTTCGGTATTCTTCAAGTCAAGATCCGCTTCTGATTTTTTTATTTGCGCTTCATCCAGTTTGCGTTTAGTGATATCAGTTACCATTCCCAGGGCGCCCTTATAGGTACCGGCATCATCAAAGATAGGATTGGTAGACACGCTTGTGGAAACTGCTTTGCCACTCCTGGTGATAAAAACTGAATCGAGCGTTTCGCTGATTCCCTGCCGCCTTCTTTTTATATCTTCTTCTGCATTTTTATTTGCCTCCTCATCCATAAAGCTATGGATCTGCTTTCCTATCATTTCAGCCGGTTCAAATTCAATTATTTCGCACATTTTTTTATTAACAAACGTGATATTATTTCGCTCATCAATTACCCAAATACCTTCCTGTGCAGTCTCCACTATCTGGCGATAACGTTGCTCGCTGTATGCTATTTGTTGCTCCGTTTTTTTACGCTCGGTAATGTCTACGATAGCGCCGATAACACGTATGGGCTGTCCCTTAATATCTCTTATTACATAAGCCCTGTCTAATACTGTTCCATAATTATCGTGGCTAATCTCATATCTAAATTCATCCTCCCAAAAATAGATGGTGTTTTTTCGAACGGTTTTTAACCGGCCAATTACTTTTTCCCGGTCATCGGGATGTATCTTCTGTGTCCATTGATATAAATCCGGTATCGGCGAGTTTTTATCATAGCCAAACATAGTGAAGAAACCTTCATTCCACCATACTTCATCATTTACCAGGTTCCAATCCCAAATGGCATCGTG
>JBDSAP010000075.1:0-3027 GCA_039922055.1 Ferruginibacter sp. | reverse complement strand
TCAACTCTTCTGCAATTCTTTCGCTGCTCACAATCTTTATCCGGGATGCGTTTTGCCGAATAGCTTCAAATGTTGGCACAGCAATGTTGTAATCGAGTTGCGCTGCAAATCGTACGGCTCTCATCATACGCAAGGGATCGTCACTGAATGTGATACCCGGCTCCAGTGGCGTTTGTAAAATTTTAAGCTTGATATCATGAAGTCCGTTGAACGGGTCAAGCAATACACCGAAGTCTTTTTTATTAAGACTTACAGCCATTGCGTTGATGGTAAAATCCCTGCGTTTCTGATCATCTTCAAGTGTGCCAGCCTCCACCTGTGGCTTGCGGCTGTCGTAAGAATAGCTTTCCTTCCTGGCACCGACAAATTCAATATCAATGTCCGCTATTTTGATCTGCGCTGTACCAAAATTTTTGAAATGATTTACGGTTGGTTTGGGCTGAAACTTTGCCGCTACATTATTCGCTAATTCATTTCCATCTCCCACACAAACAATGTCGATATCTTTTGTAGGCCGTCCGATGATCTTGTCACGTACAAATCCGCCAACCACGTAAGAATCAACCGCCAATTCACTGGCAACCAAGGCTATCTTCTTAAATATTCCGTGTTCCTTATCTGTGCAATCAATATCCATATTGCGCAAAAGTAAGTCTGGATTTTGATGAAAAATACATTCCCGTTAACGAAGTATACCCTAAAATGTTGCAGCTTTTAATTTCATGCCGGAGTATTTTAAAACTAACTTGCACCCCGAACCTAATAATGACCATTATTGCACCTATACCAGTGTTTTTTATACCTGTGTTAGCTTAACCATACTTAAAAGGCATACTTACTGTGGCATTAATGTTGACACTATAGGCATCCACGCAAAACCTACGGCTTTCAACAATGGTTTTGTCATTTTGACCTTATATAAAAAATTATGAATAGAAACTTTTATAACCAGGGACAGGAAGAAGAACTGGAGTTTATGCCCATCATTCCCCTGAATGAGGATGAGAACGAAGATGCAGATACAATAACGTTTCCCAAGGAATTACCTCTTTTACCTTTAAGAAATACAGTGCTTTTTCCGGGTGTGGTTTTGCCGATTACCGTTGGCCGGGATAAGAGTATAAAAGCGGTGAGTGATGCTTATAAGTCTGACAAATTGATCGGTGTGATTGCGCAAAAAGACAGTACTGTCGAAGAGCCGACCGTAAGTGATTTGGAAGAAATTGGAACAGTAGCAAAAATTGCTAAGCTGATTAAAATGCCCGATGGCGGTACCACTATCATTATTCAGGGCAAGAAACGATTTAAGATTGACGAGATCACCAGCGAAGACCCCTATTTTAAAGCCAAAATTCAGCCGCTTGAAGAAGAGGTTCTAAAAAATGACAATGACTTTAACGCAATGGTCGGAAGCATCAAAGACCTTGCGGGCCAAATAGTTCAAATTTCGCCTAACCTGCCAAGTGAAGCGGCCATTATTTTAAAGAACATTGAGAACCCTGTTTTTCTCATTCATTTTGTAAGCAGCAATCTTAATAGCGATCTTAAAGACAAACAGCGGTTGCTGGTGATCAATAATATCAAGGCACGTGCAGAGTTATTGATGAACCTGATGCAGACCGAACTTCAATACACCGAATTAAAAAATAAGGTTACTAATAAAACGAGGGCGGAACTTGATAAACAGCAAAGGGAATATTTTCTGCACCAGCAGATGAAGGCCATTAAAGAAGAATTGGGTGGAGATAATGTAGCTGAGGTTAAAGAAATGCTCAAAAAAGCCGATGCCAAAAAATGGCCGAAAGCTGCAAAGGAAATGTTTCATAAGGGAGCTGAAAAGCTGGAAAGAATGCACCCGAGCACACCCGATTACTCAGTGGTATATAACCACCTCGACCTGATGCTCGACCTGCCATGGGAAGATTATACTGCGGACAGTTACGACCTGAAGAAGGCAAAAAAGATACTGGACAATGACCATTATGGTATGCACAAAATAAAAGAACGCATATTGGAGTACCTGGCTGTATTGAAGTTGAAGGGCGATATGAAAAGCCCGATCCTTTGTTTTGTTGGCCCTCCGGGAATTGGTAAAACAAGTCTTGGCAAAAGTATTGCTCATGCCATTGCCCGCAAATATGTTCGGGTAAGTCTTGGCGGGTTGCATGATGAAAGTGAGATACGCGGACACCGCAAAACATATATTGGCGCTATGCCGGGACGGATCATACAATCTATCCGGAAGATCAAAAGCAGCAATCCTGTTATGATATTGGATGAAATAGATAAGGTGGGAAATGATCAGCGGGGCGATCCTTCATCTGCACTTTTAGAGGTACTGGATCCTGAGCAGAACAATACTTTTTATGATAATTACCTCGAGCTGGAATACGACCTCAGCAAAGTACTGTTTATAGCTACCGCAAATAATATCAACAACATTCAGCCCGCATTAAGAGACCGTTTAGAGATCATTGACCTGAGCGGATATGCGGTAGAAGAAAAGATAGAGATCGCCAAACAGCATTTATTGCCAAAGCAGAAGGAAGCCCATGGACTGAAAGATGTCACTATAAAGGCCAGCGACAAAGTGTTGGAAAAAATAATTGAAGATTATACAAGAGAAAGTGGTGTAAGAGATCTCGACAGGCAGTTAGCCAGTGTGATGCGTAACCTGGCAAAGGAATACGCCACAAAAGATAAATTAAAGCCTACGCTTACCGGCAATGATATTGAAAGAATATTAGGCAAACCACGGTTCAGTAATGAAATGTATAAAACTGCTAACATGGCCGGAGTAGCGGTGGGACTTGCCTGGACTTATGTCGGCGGTGATATCCTATTTATAGAAATAAGCCTGAGCGATGGAAAAGGCGAACTAAAAATGACGGGAAACCTGGGCAACGTAATGAAGGAAAGTGCAACCACCGCTTATACCTGGCTACAGGTAAATGCGAAAAAACTGGACATCGATCCTGAAATGTTCAACAAAAAGAACATACACATACATGTTCCTGAAGGCGCCGT
>JBDSAP010000074.1:0-10980 GCA_039922055.1 Ferruginibacter sp. | reverse complement strand
AACGGATATAGGAGGTTTTTCTGTAGAAAAACGTTACGAAAAAGCGCAAGGAAAAGTACTGGAAGAATGGCGGGAGCAAATGACACGCTGGTACCAGTTTGGTGCATTCTGTCCATTGTTCAGGGCCCATGGACAGTTTCCTTACCGCGAAATATATAACGTGGCGCCCGAAGGTCATCCTGCTTACCAAAGCATGCTTTATTACAATAAGTTGCGCTACCGGTTGATGCCATACATCTATTCACTGGCAGGAGATACTTATCATCATGACTATACCATCATGCGTGCATTGGTAATGGATTTTGGATATGATACTACGGTCAAAAATATAGGCGATCAGTACATGTTTGGGCCCTCCATATTGGTAAATCCGGTCACTGATTTCTTGGCTCGCAGCCGAAATGTTTATTTGCCCTCTAATACCGGCTGGTATAATATGAAGGATGGAAAGTTTTCTAATGGAGGCCAAACCATCACTGCCGATGCACCTCTGGAAACCATGCCTTTATACATAAAGGAGGGATCAATTGTTCCCTTCGGTCCCGCTATGGAACACACCAGTGAAAAGCCCGCCGACCCTATTACTTTATATGTATATGCTGGAAAGGATGCCAGCTTCACATTGTATGAAGATGAAGACACCAATTACAATTACGAAACAGGCAAGTATGCCACTATCCGCTTCGATTACAATGAGGCAACCAAAACATTAACCATCGCAGACAGAAAAGGAAGTTTTAATGGAATAATGCAAAGCCGAACCTTCAATATTATCTGGATAAATAAGCAAAAGCCGGTGTCGTTGGGTGGGGAGACAAAGGCTGATGAAAATATCAGGTATGTGGGTAAAAAACTTTCCATAAAAATGAGATAGCAGAGTCGCTGCTATAAAAATATAAATGAAAAACCAGCTATATATTCTTAACAACAAACACAATTATTAACTAACAACTGCTAAACATGAAAAGAAAAAATCTCCGAAGGAAAATAAGTATGCTGCTTTGCATATCGATTTCCTTTCTCCTGCTAAATACAGAAAGTATGGCCCAGGAAGCTAAAAAAATTACAGGCAAGGTGGCCACCAGTAGTAATGCTGCGCCTATTAGTAATGCCTTCATTACTGTGAAGGGAACAAGAAATATTGTAAGTACCAATGAACAGGGGGAGTTTACCATTTCGGCCGCACCCGGCGAAACTATAGTGGTAACTTCTGTAGGCTTCACCGCTAAATCTTTTAAAGTAACCAATAGCACTACCCGTTTGTCAGTATCCCTTTCCGAGGATTACGGCAAGATGGATGAGGTAGTTGTAGTTGGGTATGGTAAGATGAAAAAAACGGATTTAAGCAGTTCGCAGGTAACGGTAACTTCTGCTGATATTGCAAAAACTGTTAACACCACTTTCGACCAGGCTTTACAAGGTCGTGCAGCTAACGTAAACGTAGTGTCTAACAGTGGTCAGCCAGGTGCAGCGCCCACCGTAATGATCAGGGGAATTAACTCGCTTAATTTCACCAATCAGCCTTTGTATGTTATAGATGGTGTACAAATAAAGCCAGGCGATCCAAGTGGCGGAGCAAATATTCTTTCGTCTATCAACCCAAGTGATATTGAAACAATGAATGTATTGCAAGGGCCTTCCGCCACTGCAATTTATGGCGCTTCCGGCGCCAATGGTGTAATAATGATTACTACTAAAAGAGGTAAAAATGGCGAAACAAAGGTGGCTTATGACTTTTTACATACTATCCAGGACAAGCCTAAAATGGTTCCTGTTATGAACTTGAGGGAATACGCTGCCTTTAGAAATGAGTATGCTAAAAACGGTGGCGCTGCGGCACAACCAGAATTTGCTGATCCATCCGTTTTAGGGGATGGAGCTGATTGGCAAGACGCATTGTTTCGCCGCACCAATTTAGATAAGCATGTTGTTTCTTTAAGTGGTGGTAACGATAAAACTACTTTCTATTTCTCTGGAGAATATTTCAACCAGCAGGGTATCGCAAGTGGGTCAGGGTTTAAGCGTTATTCCACCCGTTTCAATTTAGAAAACCAAACCAGGAAATGGTTAAAACTAAGCACCAACATTGCAGTATCGCAAACTAAAGAAATTGTAAATATTTCTAACGGGGGTATTTTAAATATTGCTATTCAGCAAAATCCGGGCGTGCCTGTTAAGAACCCTGATGGTAGCTGGGGCGGACCGACTAGTACCCAATACCAGTTCACTAATCCAGTTGCTCTTTCATTAGTGAATGATAACAGGAATAAATCACTGACTTTCACTGGTGGTTTAAATGCGGATATCACATTAACCAAGGGGCTAAGCGTTCAGTTGCAGGGCAACAGTTTTTATGCTTATAACAACAATTATACTTTCAATCCTTCTTACCAGTTTGGTGGATATAAAAATACGACCACTGTTTCCTCCAGGGGAAGTAGCAACAATTATTGGTGGGGTTTCAATCAGCGCCTTCAGTATGAAACCAGGTTAGGCAAGCATGCCATTACAGCAATGGTGGGCCACGAAGCAACAGAAAATGCGAGCGAAGGGTTAAGCGGCAGCAGGAATAATTTTGTAACTAATAATATCCAGGAATTATCCGGTGGAGATGCATTGACAGCCACCAATTCAAGCTCGAAAGGATCCAGCGCAAGTGAAGGCTATTTCGGACGGTTGAATTATATGTTTAATGACAAATACATTTTCCAGGCGAGTTACCGTGCAGATGCTTCCTCTAATTTTGGCGCTAATAATAAATGGGGTTATTTCCCTTCCGTTTCAGCAGCATGGAGAATATCGCAGGAAGATTTCATGAAGAACATCAGTGCGATCAGTGAATTAAAACTAAGGGTTGAATATGGTGTGGCTGGTAATTCAAATGCCGGCGGTGTATATGCGAGGTTGCAGGCGGTACCAACTATTTGGGGTACCGGTTTCCTGGCAGTTAATTTCCCTAACCCCGATTTACAATGGGAAACAGATAAAACAGCCAACATCGGGCTTGATCTCAGAATGTTTCAGGGCAGGGTTGAGTTAATTGCTGATGTGTACCAAAAAAATATTTCCAATCTTTTAACTACCAATGTTTACCCTTATTACTCAGGAGGTGATATTTCCTGGTCGCCCGGTTATATCCAATTTCCTACAACCAACGTAGGTGATATGCAAAATAAGGGAGTAGGTATTACCCTAAACACAGTGAATATAGAACGGCCGTTTGTTTGGAAAACGGGTTTTAATATTTCGATCGACAGAAATAAAATTACTAAACTAAACGAGGGTACGCCCTTAATCACCCCTTTTGGAAATTCAGCTTTACAAAGCCTTTCAGCCGTTGGAAGTACAGCCGCTTTGCTTACCGGGTATATTGCTGAAGGTTTATTCCAAAATATCGATGAAATAAAAAATCATGCGATTCAAACCTCTACCGCTACAATGGTTATTAGTCCTTCGCAGGGGACATGGGTTGGTGATGTAAAATACAAAGACATCAATGGGGATGGATTTATAAATGAAAAAGACCGTACCGTAATTGGTAATCCATGGGCAAAATTCACTTATGGATTTAATAACTCTTTTTCTTACAAAAATTTTGATTTGAACATTTTCGTTTATGGTTCACAGGGTAACCAAATATATAATTACACACGTTCTATCAATGAAAACAGTGCTGGTACCGGACCTTACAGCAATTATTTTAAATCGGTAGCCAATTTTGCCCGTCCAAGCAACACGGATGAAACATTAACTACTGCTGTATTAACTAACCCCGGATTCCAAATTGGACGTATCACCACCAATGGTGCAAATGGTAACAACAGGCCAAGTCAATGGTATGTTGAAGATGGTAGTTACCTGCGCCTGAAAAATGTGCAATTATCATACAACCTTCCTAATAAATACATATCCCGGATTGCCTTAACTGGCCTGAGGGTATCGGCAAGTGTACAAAACCTGTTTACGATCACCGGTTACAAAGGGTACGATCCTGAAGTAGGTAGTTCTCCCCAGTATGGTACCATCATGGCTGGTGTAGATAATGGCCGTTATCCATCCACAAGAATGTATTCCATTAATATTCTTGCGAATTTCTAAAACTCATAAAAAAAAATAAAATGAAACATATCATTCAATCATGTCTTCTTTTTGCATGTTTTGCTGCATTGCAAAGCTGTAGTAAAGACTTTACCAACAGACCACCTGAAGACCAGTTAACCAATGCTGCTTTTTATAAAACCGAAGCAGAGATACAGGCAGGTACAGCGCCATTGTACAATATCGTTTGGTTCGAATACAATGATAAAGCAGCATTATCTTTTGGCGATGCCCGGGGCGGCAATATGGTTAGTAATGACCGGGATGCCTTCTATAAATTCGCGGTAAGCGCAACAGATATCAATACGCTGTTACCCGCATACAAATCGTTTTATAAGATCATCGGCCAAAGCAATACAACCATGACGAGTATTGCGCAAAATTCAACCGGCGTTTCTGAAACTGCAAAAAACATTGGTATTGCCGAGTGTAAGTTTATGCGTGGAATGGCCTATTATTTCCTCGTTAGCAACTGGGGTGCAGTGCCAATTATTTATGACAATTCCGGCCAGTTAACCGACCAGGGTATAACCCGTAATACGCAGGAAAGTATCTGGAAATTAATTATCAGGGACTTCACCTTTGCGGCTAAAAACTTACCAGCAACAGTAGCTCAAACAGGCCGCCTCACCAAGTGGTCCGCAGAAGGAACTTTGGCAAAAATGTACCTTACCAGGGCTGGATTGGGAAGCACCGGCGGAACCCGCAACCAGAGTGATTTGGATAGTGCAAAGTTTTATGCAGGGGATGTACTTAACAACAGTGGATTGGATTTAAACCCAGTATATGCCAACCTGTTTAAGAGCGAATACAATGCTAGCGGGGTCGACAATCCTGAAAGTTTATTCAGTTTACAATGGTTGCCGCAATCAGATGTTTGGGGTATTAACAATAGCTTCCAGGCATACATGGCTGTTAATGGCGATGTAACGGGAAGCTGGGACGGTTGGGGAGCAGCCCATGGAGCATCCTGCGATCTGCTGAAATATTATTTAGCGCACCCGGAAGATTCTTTGCGTAGAAAAGCAACCGTAATGTTCAATGGAGATTTCTATCCCGAAATTAGTAAAGCTAAAGGGGGATATAATTACACGGTGAATTTTGTTGCTAATTTAAAAAAATATATCATCGGTTCAGTAGCGGATAATGGTGGAAAAGGAAAAGAAATGGCAGAAAATATCCGCACTTATATGCTGCGCCTTGCAGAAGTAAACCTTGTGTATGCCGAAGCAATAATGGGCAATAATGCGTCTACGTCAGATCCTGAGGCTTTAAAATGGTTTAATAAAGTTCGTTTAAGAGCTGGCGTACCGATCAAAACATCCATCAATTTTGATGATATTATGAATGAGAAAAGAATTGAAACAGCGTTTGAAGGAACTTATTGGTACGACATTTTGAGATTATATTATTTCAATCCTGCCAAAGCAAAAGCGTTGATCAATTCACAGGACAAAGGATCGTATACACTTAATTATATCGCAGGAACCAGTCCCCGTCAATACACAGTTGTTTACACGAGCGCTTTCTACCCGGTAACCGACCAGGTAATGTACTTTCCAATACCTGAAGCAGAAGCAGCAAAAGCTCCGAATCTATCACTGCCGCCAGTTGAATTTGATTTTAGTAAGCTACCCAATTAAATGTTTTTAAAATTTCTAAACTAATTGATATGTCAAATTTTAATATAAAAAAATTCCTCTTTTTACTGATGATAGTCGGATGTTTTTTGTCGCTATCGTCCTGCAAAAAGGATAGCAACGAAGGGACTCCGGCTATCACCCAGATTCGTGCAATAGCACCCGCGCCCAATGACAGTATATTGAAAAAAGCTGGCCCGGGAGAATGGGTAGTAATACAAGGCGCTAATCTTGCCGGGGCAACCAATATTTTCTTTAATGGTTATCCTGCAAGTTTTAATTCGGCATTGTTTTCTCCAGGCAGCCTTGTTGTGCTGATACCCGGAGACATGCCTTTCGCTACGTTAAAACCAGAGGATCTAAATACCATTAAAGTCGTTACGCCAACGGGATCTATAGTGTATACTTTCCCGATCGTACCACCGCCACCTGCTATCACGGCAATGAGTAATGAATATGCGGTTGCTGGTACCAAGGTATCGATTGCCGGAAGTAATTTTTTCTATATTGACAAAGTAATCTTTCCCGGTGGTGTTGCAGTTACCACTGGTATTGTTGCCAATACTTCCGGTACGCAGCTTGAATTAACAGTGCCGGCAGGCATCACTACAGGCGGTACCATCCAGGTGGTAAACAGGTATGGAACCGGTACCTCGCTATTGTTGTTCAACGATTATACCACAGGCGTAATGCAAAATTATGATAACGTTAATAACTACGATTGGGGCGCAGGTAATTCCAATAATTCAAGTACTTATCCTGGCAACCGTGGTACCTATGGCGTTATGAAAGCAGCAGGCGTAGGTGGGGGCGATTTTGGATGGTGGAACGGAGATCGTTCGCTCAATGTTAAAAGCGTACAATGGGTAGCTGGCGCTAATCTTAGCCAGCCGTTGGCAAACTATGCACTTAAGTTCGAAATCAATATTACCAAGCCTTGGAAAAATGGGGCGTTAATGATTTTAAAAGACTATAACTGGAACTTTGTAGCGAGGCTGGAAGGCTGGAAAAAGCCCGATGGAACATCTGCCGATTTTACTACCACCGGCTGGCAAACTGTTACAGTACCATTAAGCAGCTTCAAATCAAAGGCTAATAATCAGGATGGCACGGGTGATCCGGCAGGTTCGATGGCTGCGTTGCTTGGTTCAGGCAGCGGTGGCCTTAATGTGTTCTTCGTAAATCCAGGCACCACCACCGTTACGGATTTTGAGGCAGCAATGGATAATTTCCGCGTAGTGAAAATAGCTAATTAATCTTTTTTTCTTGCTAAGCAATCGTGAAATAATGGCGCCCTGTTTCTACAGGGGGCATTTTTAACTCGTTTGTTTCTAATACAAGAATGTTTAATTGAAAACAATATTTGTAAATAACGTCACCCAAAGACGCGAAGTAATGCAGTGAAAGTTCGCAAAGAAGAAGAAAATAGTGCTTTGCTTCTTTTCTTTCTTTGCGTGAAATCCTTTAGCCTGACTAATAAAATTTTTCAGTTATTTTTACCGGCCCTGCCCGATGAAACCAGGTAGACTTGATTGTTGTTTTTAAAAAGAATAAAGCATAAAATATTTCAAAATAGAAGGTAGTGGTTTATTCTGCCTGATCTTCTGTAATTCCAATAATAGATAACTTCTAAAAATGAACCGACTTCTAAAAAATACTTTGTTCTGCAGTATAATCGCATTTGCGGCCTGTAAAAAAACACCTGCACCCGCGCCCGCGCCGGTAACTCCGCCGGTAGTAGTTCCGCCGGTAACGCCAGGCGCCGATACAATTCCGGCAGATCCATCAATAGCAGCGTCGATTGGTTTTTTTATGGATAACTGGTTGCCTAAATCTTTTACAGTACCTTCTGCCACCACAGATCAGCCACTTACTTCTTCCGCTGCTACAGTTACTGTTACTATAAATACCGGGCAGGTAATTACTAAAATTGCACCCACTTACTTTGGTAATAATTCTAATTTATGGATCGGGCAATTGAATAACGAGGGAACCCTGGTTAATCATCTCAATAATTTTCAACCACGCATTATAAGAGGACCTGCGGGCAGCGTAGGCGATGTTTTCTTTTTTAATCGTGCAGCCAATTCACCACCTGCTGATGCGCCTGCTCAATTCGTAAAGGCTGATGGTACAAAAGAACCAAGCGGTTTTTGGTATGGTAAAAACACTGATAGCTGGACCTTTAGTATGGATGGTTATTACGATCTTTTATTAAAAACAAACAGCACCGGCCTGCTTACGGTTAACTATGGTTATGCCAGGTATGGAACCTCATCAGATCCTGTTGCCGCCGCTGCACATCTTGCAGCAGATTGGGTACGATATGATAATGGCCGTACTAAATATTGGGAGGTAGGTAATGAGTGTTTCGGCGATTGGGAAGCGGGTTACCGGATCAATATTGACGATAATAAAGACGGCCAGCCCGAGTTTATAACTGGCGCTCTGTACGGTAAGCATTTCAAAGTGTTTGCGGATAGTATGCACAAAGCCGCGGCGGAAGTGGGCGCCCCAATTCATGTAGGTGCGGTGCTTTATGATAGTCCGCCTGCATCATGGAATACCGATGCCATCAAAAACTGGAATACTGGAGTATTTGCAGAAGCTGGTAACAAGCCGGATTATTTTATTGTGCATAGTTATTTCACCAATTATAATGAGAACTCTTCCGCTGAAACAATTTTTAATACAGCCGCTGCTGTTCCGTCGGCCGTCAAAAAATATGTTACCGATGGCATTGGTGCTGCAGGGTTAACACAGAAGCCGGTTGCAATGACGGAATGGAATTTATTTTCAAGTGGATCGAAACAAAATGTTTCGAATGTAGCCGGTATGCATGCGGTGCTTACTATGGGTGAATTCATCAAAACCGGGTATGCCGCTTCGCTTCGATGGGATATTGCCAATGGCTGGTCCAATGGTGATGACCATGGTTTATTTAGCCTGGGTGATGAACCCGAAGCCGGTGTTGCCAAATGGAATCCACGCCCGGCATTTTATCACATGTATTATTTTCAAAAAAATACCGGCGACAGGATGTTGTCTTCTACTGTGGCCGGCAGCACGGATATTGTAAGTTATGCCTCTTCATTTACCTCAGGAGAAAAAGCGGTAGTGCTGGTAAATAAAAGTACGAGCGCAAAAACAGTTGCCACCAAATTCCAGTACTTTACTCCTGGCAATAAATTTTATTATTATGTGCTGACCGGTGGTAGTGATAACGGGGAATTTTCAAGAGTTGTAAATGTAAATGGCGCAGGTGCATCCAATGGTATTGCCGGCGGTCCCGCAGATACTTATCAAAGCATTAAGATGTATGCAACGCCTGCTTCGGGTGAAATTAAAATAGCTGTACCTGCAAGAGGTGTGGTTTTTATGGTAGTGGATAAAAGATGATTCTCAATTAAAAATGTTTTCACGAAATGCTCCGACAAAAGGTAAGGATGTTGTTCATGGCCGGTTGCTTTTTTTTTGTGCAGCAGGTACAGGCCCAGGTACGCAGCAAGATATCTTTCGATAATAACTGGAAATTCATATTAGATAGTGTCAATGACTATAGCAAACTTTCGGCGAATGTAAAAAGTTGGCGCACACTCAATGTGCCGCACGATTGGAGTATCGAATTGCCTTTTGATTCAACAAGTCCTACGGGTAATGGGGGTGGCGCTTTGCGGGGAGGTATGGGCTGGTATACCAAAGAATTTACAATGCCTGTTGCAGATAGTGGCAGGCGTATTTCAATACATTTTGATGGAGTATATTGTCGCAGTACTGTTTGGTTGAATGGTCATTTACTAGGCCATCGTCCAAACGGATATATTTCGTTCAGTTATGATCTTACGCCTTTTCTTAATTATGGCAAAGGAAATATTATAGTTGTAAAAGTAAATAACAACGAGCAACCCAATAGCCGCTGGTACAGTGGCAGCGGCATTTACAGGAAGGTATGGTTGCAAAAAACAAATAAAATAGCTGTTGCAGATTGGGGGACATTTATTACTACTTCACCGATCAATGATCAACACACTAAGGTCACGATTAAAACCAAAATAAGGGGTGGACGGAAATTTGGTTTCTACATTATCAGGTTCAATATTTATGATGCTGAAAATAAATTAGTTTCCTCTGCGCAAAGACCGGTCTGGAACCATTATAATCGTTTGGACGAAGGAGTGGATGATTCTCTTATTAGGGCAAGGGCAAAGGAAATGAAAATGAAAATGGATGCGGAATTTGTTAACTCCTGTGTAGTTAAAAGTCCCCACATGTGGAATATTGACGATCCTTATTTGTACAAAGCCGTTACGCAAATCACGTATTTCTCGAATGACATAATACTGGACGAAACTGAAACCACCTTTGGTATCCGCAATTTTGAGTTTGATGTCAACAAAGGATTTATTTTAAATGGGAAAGTTGTAAAAATAAACGGCGTCTGCAATCATCATGATTTAGGATGCCTTGGTACTGCATTTAATTACAGGGCAGCAGAGCGGCAACTGGAGATTTTGAAAGGCATGGGTTGTAATGGTATCCGTACTTCTCACAATCCGCCTGCGCCCGAATTGCTGGACTTATGCGACAAGATGGGGTTTATTGTAATGGACGAGGCATTCGATATGTGGAAGAAACAAAAGAACAAATATGATTATCATTTGGAGTGGGATGAATGGCATAAAAAAGACCTGGAAGATCTTGTATTAAGAGACCGCAATCACCCTTCTGTTTTTATGTGGAGCATCGGGAACGAAATAGGGGAGCAGTGGGACAGCACAGGGATTACCATCGGCGCTGAATTGGCTTCGATCGTCAAAAATTTGGATAGCACCAGGCTCATTACATCCGCCTTAAATGATCCGCAACCCAAAAATAATATTTATAGATCAGGGGCACTCGATCTTGTTGGCTTTAATTATCATCACCAGGATTTCACATCTTTTCCAACAAATTTTCCCGGGCAAAAATTTATAGCCACAGAAACTGTTTCTGCATTGGAAACCCGCGGTCATTACGACCTGCTGCCATCCGATAGTATTCGCCGGTGGCCCAAGCGCTGGGACAAACCTTTTAACAAAGGTAACCCTGATCTCACTGTTTCGGCCTATGACAATGTTTCGGCGCCCTGGGGATCTACCCACGAAGAAACCTGGAAGGTGATGAAGAAACATGATTTTTTAGCGGGTCAGTATATATGGACCGGTTTCGATTACATCGGCGAACCCACACCATATCCATGGCC
>JBDSAP010000073.1:0-13561 GCA_039922055.1 Ferruginibacter sp. | reverse complement strand
GAAACGTTATCGTCACGGGCACTGAAGCGTTAAAAACTATTGATACATTGATAAATCGGCTAACCAACTGGTTAAATTTTTTATACTTAATGGTTGAGAGAATTTCGCTGCGAAGATTCCCTGATATTTAATGTGACTTTAAGTTCTACTTTCTCCGGTTTTCGGTTCTTATTGTCCCTTTCCGCAAGACAGTTTATCAACGACCTTACTACTTCATCCGAAATTTCTTTAATGGGCTGGGCAATTGCGGTGATTGATGGAGAAAACAATGCAAAATGTGTGTTATCATCAAAGCCCACCACACCCATCTGGCCAGGTACATTCATTTGCAAATCTTTGATTGCTTTTAATCCGCTGATGGCGAGATAATTGGTTGCAAAAAAAAGCGCATCAAGCCCAGGATTATTACTAATGAAATCTTTGATCATTTCTGTGCTTACATCAGACTCAGTACCGTAGGGAATATTAAGCACATATTTTTTCAACCCGAATTTCTGTAGCGCTTTCTTATAGCCTGCCAGGCGATCCATCATTTGCACCTGCAAAGAATCGAGGGTTACAAAGGCGATCATCTTATACCCATTCTCCACCAGGTGCTGAACGCCTATAAATGCGCCGTCCATATTGTCTATTACGATCACATCTGTTTTTAATTTCGAAAGGTAGCGGTCAAACTGTATCACAGGTATGCCATCATCAATAAGTTGCTGTATATCATTTTCAATACCCGGCGCAGGCGCTATAATGTAACCATCTACCTGGCGCTCACGAAAAGCTTTTATAAGATCCTTCGATTTAAGTGTATCGTTATCGGTGCTTGAATGAAATATTTTATAACCGAGTTGATAGGTATTTTCTTCTATAATGCGGGCAATGCTTGAGAAAAATGGATCGTACATGTTCTCAACCATGAGGCCAATTATTTTGCTTTTCCCGGTGCGAAGGCTTTTAGCCATCATGTTTGGTTGGTATCCTACCTTGTTGATATAATGGAGAATTTTTTTCTCCATATCACTGCTGATCCGCTTCTCCGCAGCCTTTCCATTTATAACAAACGAAACCGTTGTTGAGGATACATTGAGCTCCTTAGCAATATCATGTATGGAGAGTTTTCTTTTCATATAGAAAAGGCATTACTGCCGCTGGTGATCCTCATAAATAGAAACTACTATTTAGTTGTAGTGCAATCATTTTTTAAAATCTTCTTTCAGTATAGTCAAACCTTTATACAATATGCTTTAGCCTTAAAAGCACGCCTGTATTGTATTCCGGGGAATAGTTGTTTGTAGGATTTAAAGGTAGTATCAAACTAAATCGATTTAGCAGAATCACTAATCTTTATTTGCGCAAACGTGTGCACAAAATCCGCATTTAGCCTTCAAAAACATCGTAATTATTGCATCATCGGTGACTATTTCAATTCAAACATATAGGTCGTGACTTCTTTTAAATTGTTTAAATTGAGACCTGATATAAACTAAATATTGTCTCGTGTGAAAAAGGATTCAATTACCATCACGGATATTGCAAAAGCGCTTAACCTTTCCAGTTCTACTGTGTCAAGATCGTTGCGTGATAGCTATCAAATTAGCGACGAAACAAAACAACTTGTGAAGGATTATGCGGAGAAAAATAATTATCATCCTAACCTCGTAGCTCAAAGCCTGAGAAGCAATAAAAGCCAAAGTATTGGCTTAATGATTTGCTCAGTACCTAACAATTTTTTTGCAGAAGTTATCAGCGGGATAGAATCAATTGCTTACAGCAAGGGCTATCACCTCATCATCACACAAAGTCACGAATCGCAGGAAAGAGAGGCTAAAAATCTTGAACATCTCATGTGGCGATCTGTGGACGGACTGTTGATTTCATTGTCTTCAGAAACAACAGATATGAGTAATCTAAAAAAGATGCATGAGCAGGGTGTGCCCATCGTTTTTTTTGATCGGGTGTCTGATTGCATAAATACACACCAGGTTGTAGTAGATAACAGTGGTGGTGCCTACGAACTTACTAAGCATTTTATTGAAAGTGGCTACAAGCGTATAGCCCATATCACCAGTTCGCCTGATCTTTCGATTACGCTTGAACGAAAAGAAGGTTATCTAAAAGCTCTTGCCGAATTTAATATTCCTGTAAATGAAAATTATATTAAATACTGTTTGCATGGTGGGATGCTATTGGATGAAATTGCGGAATGTGTGGATGCCCTGTTTGATATGGAAGAAAGACCGGATGCAATTTTCACTGCTTCCGATCGTATTACAATTGGCACTTTCGCAATACTTCATAAAAGAAATATAAAGATCCCGGACGATATTGCAATAGCAGGGTTCTCCAATTTCAGTTCACCTGAATTATTTAATCCATCTTTAACCACCATACACCAACCTGCTTTTGAAATGGGAAAGGTGGCAGCAGAATTACTGATTGAACTGATCGAAAGTAAAAGACCGGTAACTGCTTTTAGTAAAAAAATTCTTCCAACCAAATTGAACATACGAAAATCTTCAGTCAAAATTTAGCATATTGATAAAATGGAGGTAGGCGAAAAAGTCTTTGAGAATACTGCTGCCCGGAATAGCAATAACAAATGCCATTTTTATTTTAGACAAAGGCGTTGGAATTTCGGTACCTGCAAAATGTTCGAAAACCTTATACATAGCTATTGCATAATGATATGTAGGTTAAATCGAAGAATGTCTCTGGAAAAAAAGTTGCACAGTTAAGGTAGTTGCGTGTCATCCCAGCAGACACATTCTGCAAATTTTGACACCGACAAAGGTAGATTACCAAACACGTAGTATGTTGCGTTTTTGTAACAGACAATCTTCAACTTATTCTAAAATTGTAATCTTACCAATGAGACAAATCATTAAACTGTTTTTTATACTTCTGATAAGTGTTAATACATCTGCACAACAAACAATAGCAACTAAACTTGAAGATGCAACAACTGGTTATGACATTCAAGACAGTGTTTTAATCAAGACAAGAGACGGTGCTACAATATCTGCGATGGTGGTTCGTAAAAAAGGTGATAGCAGTCCTAAACCTGCAATACTTCAATATACCATTTATGTCAGGGACAAAGGCAGAGATATTAGAACAACAAAAGAATCAGCAGACAATGGCTATGTAGGTGTAATTGCATACACAAGGGGAAAACGTTTTAGCCCAGACGAAATATTTCCATACGAGAATGATGGCAAGGATGCGTATGACATTATAGATTGGATTAGTAAACAAAAATGGTGCAATGGAAGTGTTGGTATGTTCGGCGGCAGTTACAATGGATTTACCCAATGGGCTGCTTGCAAAACCCTTCACCCTTCACTTAAAACAATTGTACCTTATGTAGCGGCAAGACCAGGACAGGGCTTGCCTTTGGAAAATAATATTTTTGTAAACCCAAATTACGAATGGGCATTTTATGTTGGGAATAATAAATATTTAGATACAGTAGCAGGAAACGACAGACAGCGTTTTAGAAAAATGCAAAACAAATGGTGGGAAACAGGAGTTGCCTATAATAAGTTAGACAGTATTGACGGCACACCTAACAAATGGTTTCAACGATGGATTAGCCACCCTTCTTTTGACAATTATTGGCAAAGCATGACACCATATAAAAAAGATTTTGCACAAATAAAAATACCCATTTTGGCATTTGATGGTTATTACAATGATGGGCAAAGTTCGGGCTTATATTATTTAAGAGAACTTCAAAAGTATAGCCCTGAAACCCCTGCCTATCTTATCATTGGACCTTATGGACACTTTGGTACACAAAGAGGCGGTGAAGCTATCCTGTATGATTACAAAGTAGACTCTATTGCTCTTTTCAATATAACTAAAATCACTTACCAATGGTTTGACTATGTTTTAAAAAATGGAAGTAAACCGGAAATGCTAAAAGATAAAATCAATTATGAAGTAATGGGAGCAAATGAATGGCGAAGTGCACCATCAATTGATAAAATGAGTAATGGTTTTCTGACACTTTATTTGACAAATAACAAATCAGGAAATTTTTATTCTGCAAATGCTAAAAAGCCAGGTAAGAAAAATTATCTCGCACAAGAAGTTGATTTTGCAGATAGAGAAAATAGTAATAATGATTATTATCCAGACCCCATAATACGCAAAGAAGTAGATACAAGAAACGGTTTCTTTTTTATTAGCGACCCAATCACAGAACCTACTATAATCAATGGTTCTTTTTTAGGACAAATTAAAGCAAGTATCAATAAAAAAGATATGGACTTTGGTGTGACTTTATACGAAGTGATGCCGAATGGTGAATATTTTCATTTGTCCTATTTTATTGGTCGTGCCAGTTATGCAACAGACATTACAAAAAGAAAATTGCTAACTCCCAATACTGTTGAAACGATACCATTTTCAAATACCCATTTGATAAGCAAGCGCCTAAGTATAGGAAGCAGATTATTGGTAGCAATAAACATTAATAAAAACTCTTTTTCACAGTTGAACTACGGAACAGGTAAGGAAGTAAGCACAGAAACAATTAACGATGCCAAAGAACCTTTGAAAGTAAAATGGTTTAACGACAGTTTTGTAAAAATTCCAGTATGGAGATAGACACCCAAAAAGGAACGAACACACATTTTTCAATCAGTAGCGTTTCGGCCTTGACCTTTTTCAAATCCCATGCCTGCACAAAGCTCTGTTCGTAAGCAGTATGATCCGGATTACACCAGGCTACAATATTTTCCTTTCTTTTTTGAATCATAATCTCTGGCGTAACATCCTACCATCTCGCATTTTCAAAATCTGAACAGGGCTTGAAACAATGAATATTGATCGTTAACTATTATTTGTTCAGGTTTCACCAACACAGCTCCACATTTGTACGTAATTTGCGCGTTCATTTTTTATCCGGAATTCTGAAAAGCCGGGCATTGGGTATGGATAGCTCAAAAATGCAGACCATTATATGAACGCATAACCTCCAATCAATATCAATAAAATAATAACAGTTAATGAGACAAACAATTTTAGGCGCTAACGGAACAATAGGCAAGCTGCTGGCAAAAGAATTATTACCATATACCAATCAAATAAGATTGGTAAGCCGCAATCCGAAAAAAGTAAATGAAACAGATGAATTGTTTCCTGCCGATTTATCTAACCCGGAAATGGTTGATAAAGCTATTGCAGGCTCCGCGGTAGTTTACCTTGTTGTAGGCTTTGACTACAAAATAAATGTATGGAGAGATAAGTGGCCAAAGCTAATGAAAGCAACTATTGCGTCTTGTGTTAAACATAAAGCCAGGTTAGTTTTTTTCGATAATGTTTACCTGTACGATATCAAAGCAATAGAGCACATGACCGAAGATTCGCCCATCAATCCTGCAAGTAAAAAGGGATTGGTAAGAAAGGAAATCGCCGAAATGATTATGAAAGAAGTTAAAGCCGGCAACCTTACCGCATTAATTGCCCGTGCTCCTGACTTTTATGGACCTGACAATGAAAAAAGCACACTTATAGAAACAGTATTTAAAAATATGAAAAAGGGCAAAAGACCTAACTGGTTTATTGATGCCACTAAGAAACATTCATTCATCTACACACCCGATGCAGCCAAAGCCACCGCTATTTTAGGCAATACCGCTGAAGCATATAACCAGGTGTGGCATTTGCCCACAGATAAAAACACTTTGACGGGTCAGCAATGGGTTGCACTGTTTAATAAGGAAATGAACACTTCAAAAAAAGTAATGGTCTTGCCAAAGTGGATGCTTAAGCTGCTCGGGATATTTGTGCCCATAATGCGTGAGATGCCTGAAATGATGTATCAGTATGACAGGGACTATTTCTTTGATAGTTCAAAATTTAATACGCATTTTAATTTCGTTCCTACAACAAATGAAATGGGTGTGAAGCAAATTGTGAATCATTAGATATGTCTATAAGTATTGGCTATCCTTTGTGGCAACAATTTTTTGTGGCAGCACGTAAAGTGATGGGCCGCTAATTGTGTCTATTGGGATAGGTTGTCGCAATAGGCTTTTTTTTCAGTTGCGCAATTTGTACGCTGTGTGTAATTCTATAATCATCTCAATAATTTTCAAGCTAGACATATTGAAGCGAATTATTATTCCTGGATTTCTAAAATTCCGACGTAAATTCAATAGACTTTAATTAAATGAAAATAATAGCAATCATAATTTCGGTTCAACTGTTATACTACCCATCATTTAGTCAGGCTGGAAATTACATTGATAGTCAGTTTCGTCAAATTGCTTTTCCGCCGAATTGTGTCCAAATATTTAATGCTTCATCAAGTACTGATTCTAAGAAGTTTGACGTGTCATATGAACGTATTTTGCAGCTAAAATCCAAGGCGCTGCCATATCTAATAGCAAAATTGTCAGATACTACAGACACGAAAATATTTAGCGAGGTACTTAATAAGAGTCTCAAACAAGGTGACCTTGCTTTACTTCTTATAAATGAGATTTACTTTTTCCCGTTTGCATTTGTTACAAACGCTCAATGGTGTATATGTTGTACTTGCAGTGATTTCCCGATTGGATTTTTTGATTATTTTGATGCACATCGACAGGAAACCTATGAGCGATGTAAGCTATACTTTCAATCGAAAAGAAAATTACGAAAACAGAATAAAGCCAGGTTATAGAATTTTCCGTCCCATTATGATACATAATTTTAAATGATGATGAGTGTGGATCTCCGGCTTCAATTAATATCCACTGTTAAAATCGAGGGCGTGATTCCAGGGAAAGGATGGGCCAGTAAATCCAACATACTTACTCCCATATTAGTAACGATAGTATTAATCATAACTTCGCAACCAACAATCTTTCACTAACCGTTAGGCTTAGCGATTCGGCGGTCTTCTTGTTGTACGACACGATCATACTTCCATCAAATCTTTCTACCGATTTTATTTTTAGTTTCAAACCAAGGTATAGTTCGCGGCTATTTAGAAATTTCAAAAACTCATCGGTGGTATGTATTACTGCAACTAATTTCACTGTTTCACCTGGCTTGCAATCACTTAATTTTTCATAGTGGGTCCAATCAAATTTCCCTGTCTTGTCCGGAATGGGCGAACCATGTGGGTCGACGGTTGGATAACCAAGCATTTCATCTATTTTTTCAAAAAAAAGAGGTGACTGTAAATGTTCTATTTGTTCAGCGATCTCATGAACTTCCTCCCATCCAAAACCCATTTTCTGTACAAGAAACATCTCCGTGAGCCTGTGCTTCCGGATGATCAGCCCGGCTTCCTTTTTACCTTTATCTGTTAACCGCACTGGTCTGTAGAGTTCATAATGCACCAGCTTTTTGTCTGCAAGCTTTTTCACCATACTGTTAACTGTAGGCATTTTTATTGCAAGATGTTTGCTCAGATCATTTACACTCACTTCTCCCTTACTATTCGCAAGATTAAAAAGAGCCTTCAAATAATTTTCTTCCGTATAAGAGTGCATAAACAAAAGTAATTATAAATATCACACCTGTGAAAAGTCCCCCCTGCAAAGTTGTCCAAATTTTATATTGTTAGATGAGGCTAAGTTATTACTTTTGTAGCTCAAATATCAAGATTAGCAAGATGAAGCAAACTTCTGTCATTATAATTTCCATTGTGCTCACTGTTGCATTGATGCAGGCTTGCTCTAAGTTAGAACCTTCAACCCCAGCCGATGATCAATTACTTGATGGTCCTGTGGCTGGTCTTAACTATGACCAAAACCGGCAATTTTTAGCAGGAGATGTTGCCTTTAACGATGAGATATTTACCGCTCAAAAAGGTCTCGGGTCCATATTCGTGGCTACGAGTTGCGGCAGTTGTCATGCAGGTGATGGAAAAGGGCACCCGTTTACAACCCTTACCCGCTTTGGCCAGGTAGACAGCACTGGCAACAAATTCATGCATTTGGGCGGACCGCAATTACAAAACAACGCCTGCCAGGGCTACTCCCCTGAACAAATACCCGCAGGCGCTACCTTTTCAAAATTCACCCCTCCGGCAAATACCGGCCTTGGTTTTTTGGAGTTAGTTTCCGATGCAGATATTTTAGCAATGGCAGATCCGGCGGATACAAATAATGATGGAATTTCAGGAGTGCCTAACTGGATAGCGTTGCCTTCGTTTATTACTCCTTCACCTAATGCTGCTACGCGAAACGGAAAATATATTCACCGGTTTGGAAAAAAAGCAGCGGCTTTTAATTTATTACATCAAACAGTAAACGCTTATAACCAGGATATAGGTATTACTTCATCATTTTCTCCAAAAGATGTGTATTCCGGACTGGACATCGATCCGGAAATTACAGATCAAACTGTTCACAACGTTGTATTTTACCTGGAAACATTGAAGGCGCCAATTCAAAGAGATCAAAATGATGCTCAGGTTATTAAAGGCAAAGATTTATTTGTACAAGCAGGTTGCGAAAACTGTCATAAACAAACATTAAAAACCGGTCCTTCTTCCATTGCCCCACTATCCAATAAAATATTTCATCCTTATACCGATTTGTTATTGCACGATATGGGCCCTGCATTAGATGACGGTTATACCGAAGGCAGTGCCAAAACCAGTGAATGGAGAACACCACCATTGTGGGGTTTAGGACTATCTCCAAACTCACAGGGCAAAAACTATTTTTTATTACATGACGGCCGGGCAAAAACTATTGAAGAAGCAATACAACTACACGGTGGCGAAGCTGCGGTAAGCGCCAGCATATTTAATCAAATGCCATCAAATGAAAAAGATGCGCTCATAAAATTTCTAAAATCATTATAATAAATGGACAGGAAGAATTTTTTTAAAACCTGTGGCTTTGCCTGTCTTGGTGGAACCGGATTGGGCAGCATATTGCAAAGCTGCGACATTACTAAACAATTAAGCGGGAAAATATCAGGAGACAATTTGGTAGTGCCTGTAAGTGATTTTGAAATTAAAAACGGCGACAAAATTTATTTCAAGAAATACCTGGTTATTCAAAATGACATTTTACAATACCCCATTTGCCTGTATCGTTTCAATGAAAAAGAATACAGTGCTTTATGGATGCGTTGCACCCACCAGGGAACAGAATTGCAGGTATTCGGAGACAAATTACAATGCCCCGCACATGGCAGTGAATTTAACAGCAAGGGCGGTGTACAAAACGGTCCCGCCGATAATGCACTTAGAGCATTTGCTGTAACTATCGAAAATGATCAACTCAAAATTTCACTGAAAGCTGTATGATTAAAATACTTGCAATAATAGCATGTACAATAGTAATTAGTACTTACACGCAGGCTCAAATAGATCCGGCTTTATTGAAGCGCACTCTCAAAGATTCGGTTAAGCCATCCATGAATATGGATGCGGTATATAACCGGCCATTTGTAGCATTTGGTAAATTGCCTGTTTCATTGGGAGGGTATATGGAAGCTAACTGGCAACACCTTGGTACAAATGGTATATCGGAAGGCCACCAATTTCAATTTAGAAGAATGACACTGTTCATTTCCTCTACCATTGGCAAGCGATTAAAATTTTTAAGTGAAATAGAATTTGAAGATGGCGCAAAAGAAATTTCGGTAGAGTTCGCCGCGTTGGATATCGAATTACATCCTTTACTAAATCTCCGTGGAGGTATGATATTAAACCCTATCGGAGCTTTTAATCAAAACCACGATGGCCCTAAGTGGGAGTTTATTGACCGTCCTATTTCTGCCACTCAACTTTTACCGGCCACCTGGAGCAATGCCGGTTTCGGCGTATATGGCAAACACTACTCTAAGGATTGGATGTTAGGATATGAAGCTTACCTCTCAGGCAATTTCGACAATTCAATCATCGATAATTCAGAAAACAAGACTTTTCTTCCAGCGTCAAAAAACAATCCGGAACGCTTCGAAGAAATAAATAGTGGACTTCCATTGCTCACAGCCAAATTCGCCGTTAAGAATAATCATATCGGTGAAATTGGTTTGTCATATATGGGCGGTGTATATAATAAGTTCCAGGAGGATGGCCTGAGGATAGATGACAAAAGAAGGGTGGATGTATTTGCAATTGATTTCAACAGCACTTTGCCAAAACTTAATACTTTTATTACAGGCGAATGGGCATGGATAAAAATAAATGTTCCCTTATCTTTCACAGAACAATTTGGTAGCAGGCAGCATGGTGGTTTTATAGATATAGTTCAACCCGTCGTTAAAAAAAACATATTGGGATGGGCAAAAGCTGTGATCAATCTTTCCTGCCGGCTCGAATATGTTGATTGGAATGTAGGGAAATTCAAAAGCACGGGAAATAATATCGCGGAAGATTTATGGAGCATTATGCCGGCCCTTAGTTTTCGTCCAACTGCACAAACTGTATTACGGTTAAACTACCGCCACCTGCGGCAAAAAGATATCCTCGGCAATCCCCCGGCAAAGACTGGTGGTTTTAGTTTTGGGCTGGCAACTTACTTTTAAAAATTAGTAATGATCGGTGTTATACTTCACAAGGGGCAAAAACGTGAATAAGAATTTTTGTCCGGGCAGTGAAGCAATGAGCATCATCGTTGCATCGCCCTCTTGTGCATATTATCATTGGGTAACTTTAATTGCATTTTTAATTAAATGAAGCCTGTTTTACTTGTTTGGAGAACAAAATAAAGCATCACTAATTTACCCCTTGCACAGTATAGTTCCGGCTCCGCTATGTCTGAGTGATCGTCAATCACACTCATTTGGATAGATTGCTATAATAGATTATTTTGAGTGGCGTAAATATGTTTCTTTCCATATTACTTTTCTGTTATGCAGGTGAAATCGCTGAAATAATTTACAAATAAATTCAAAATTGAAAATGGAAATACAAACGCTCTACCAGACGACAATTATATTTGCAACAAGCAAGCATTTAGAAAAGGAGCAGAAAATTCCGGGAACAGATCTTCCTTATGTTGTCCATTTAAGCAATGTCGCAATGGAAATCTTAATTGCTTCTGCAAACACAGAAAATTTTGATTTGGCTTTTGCAGCTCAAGTTGCTTTGCTTCACGACACGATTGAAGATACATCAACAACGTTTGAGGAATTGAAAAATAGATTTGGTATCGAAATCGCAAACGCTGTTTCTGCATTGACAAAAAATGAGTCCCTACCGAAAGAAGATCAAATGCAAGACAGCTTGCAGAGAATTAAAAAATTGAAGAAGGAAGTTTGGGCGGTAAAACTTGCAGACAGAATAACTAATCTTCAACCACCGCCTTCTTATTGGGATGAAAACAAAAGAGCAAAATACAAAGATGAGGCAAGAATCATATTGAATGAATTGCAAGACGGAAATGATTTTCTTGCAAGAAGATTGAACGCTTCTATTGAAGTGTATAATAAATTGTGAGTAACACCTTACCGGAGCGAGTGTAACTACGCCAAACAATGCATCCTATGTACCTTAAAAGTAAAGAGAGGTTAATATGGTAGCTTATACTTTTCTTTTGAAAGAGAAAGATTTATTGGTTTTTATAAACCCTTTTCTTTCGCCAAAGTTTTTCCTTCCCATAAATTTAATATTTTTAAAAAAATTTTACAGCTTAGTGCTGTTTAGGGAGTGGCCGTACATTCGCTACAGTTCTTTGTATTAGTTTATTTGATCTTTACGCTAAGCGCCGCCTGGTCGGAAGTGGCGTAAAAACAGCCGCTACAGTGTTGCCGCCGTTTAAAATCCGATGTACAATAAAACAAAACAAAAAATATTATGAGCAATAACAAGATGAGAGTTTACCACCGGTACCTGGGCTTTTTTTTGGCAGGTATCATGGCTGTGTATGCTATTAGTGGAATAACTATGATTTTTAGAAATACAGACTTTCTAAAAAAGGACAAGCAAGTGGAAAGACAGTTAAAGCCGGATATTAAAAACGAGGAACTTGGCAAAGAGTTGAGAATGAAAGATTTTAAAGTTGAAAAAGAAGACGGAGATATAATTAGTTTTAAACAAGGTGTCTATAACAGGTCAACTGGTGTCGTAAAATATACATCCAGGGAGTTGCCTTATTTCCTGGAAAAACTTACCAGGCTACATAAGGCGGATACAAAAAACCGATTGTTTTTTCTAAATGTGTTTTTTGGTATATCATTATTGTTTTTTGTTGTCTCCTCCTTCTGGATGTTCATGCCAAAAACCTCCATTTTTAGAAAAGGACTTTACTTCACCCTCGCAGGAATTGTTCTGACAATCATTTTGCTCATTATATAAAATATGTGCTGAAGCTGATGAGGCAATACAAATTAACCCGGTAGCATCCCTCCAGGTAAGTCTCTAAAAAAGCTTCATTTTATCAATGCTTCGTTTTAAGCCGGATAACAGTAAATGAATAGGCAGGCAATGAAGTTGCCAAAGTTTCAACAACATTGATTGATGATACCATGGGCTTAGTATCCGCATCAGATGGATTGCCAGTCAACACTGTTTTTATGGCTTCCCTGTTTGCAATATCAATTCCTTTTAAATCAATTGTTGCATTGGTGGCAACCGGTAAAAGATTAATCAATTTTACAATTACATCTCCAGTTTTTGTATCGCGGACAACAGATATGCCAATGCGTTTTTTCACACCATCCTTGCTATCGGAAATTAATATATCAACAGGTAAATATTCATTGCCCGAATTCTCACCATACAATTTTTGCACCTCGTAGTTAGTGGTGGTTTTTACTTCAGCATTATTAAAATATATCAGGTCGGGTTTCCATTGGGTATGGCCTTCTTTGGCAAGTAACGGCGCATAAGATGACATGGTTACCACATCGCCATTGCGCTCTAATGCAGTCAGGTATAATGCTTCTGCAAGTGCGGTTTCAATATTACTCGGCCTGCCAGGAAGATGTGCTGCATATTCGCCCAAATAAACTTTTGATTTAGACCGGTCATATTTATCGTAGAAATCCTGGTTATTAATAAACCATCCCGGCGACTGGTAATAGTGTTCATCAACCGCGGCAATAGAAAGTTTATCCGCAATGCGCCAGCCTTCTTCGTAATCAGTTCCGGCAAAGTTTGGCCCCACGGTACCAATTACGGTTATTTCCGGATGGGCTTGTTTCATTGCATGGTGGATCATCGTATATCGCTCCTCAAAAATATCAGTAATTAAATCCTCGTTGCCTATACCAATATATTTAAGATTGAACGGTTTTGGATGACCGGCTTCGGCACGTTTCTTTCCCCATACAGTGGTAATATCGCCATTTGCATATTCCACCAAATCAAGAATATCCTGCACATATTCATCCATTTCATTCATAGGTATACCTCCCTGTTGCCCTGCGCCTCCAACGCCGGAATTTTGGCATGGCACACCTGCAGCGATTACCGGCAAAGGCGTTGCACCTATGTCTTCACAAAAACGAAAGTATTCAAAATATCCAAGTCCGGCGGTTTGATGATAGCCCCATAAATTCCTTTGTGGCTTCCGGGTTTCCAAAGGACCAATGGTATTCTTCCAGCGATAAATATTTTTCAACCCATCGCCATGCGCCACGCAACCGCCAGGGAAACGAACAA
>JBDSAP010000072.1:0-12928 GCA_039922055.1 Ferruginibacter sp. | reverse complement strand
GAAATGTTTCCAATCCCTTATGAGTAAGTACCAGCTTTGTTTTGTCACCTTCTTCAAATATCTCAAAGGTTACAAATGACTCGCCTGGATAACCATCATACTTCCAGCTATAGGTTAGCTTTTTACCGGGCTCTACTTCTGTAACACGGCAGAGATGAAGATATTTATGTTCATCTGTTCCTCCATAAAATTGAAATTCAAAACCAGGTTCAGCCTTAAACTCTTCCAGGTCGAAATACCATTTTTTCATCTCCGTGTTATCAGTTATTGCTTTCCATACTTTAGCTGCCGGGGCATTGAATGTGCGTTCCAGTACAATCGGTGTGTTTTCCATAATCCTTTTTTTAAATGAGCAATTGTATTTAAGATAATATGAAACCTTTTGGTTACAAATATAAAAAAATATTTTAGCCAGCTAATGTTTTTACAAAGAAATTTTTGAAGGATAAAAGCTGTTGTTCGAATAAAATACTGCCTGAATTACTGCTGCCCAAAGCTTCATCTGTACAAGTGAGTGACACAACAATGTCGCCATGAAAAACAAATGGCGGTTACAAAAAAAGTCAAAATATCAAAACTTAAAATTTAGTAACCAATGTCAAGTATACGCCCGATCTCGAAACCTGAAAGATCCTCTTTTAGTTTTTGAGATGTTACCTGTAACTGTTTATTTGAACGCTTTACGCTTATGTAATGAAACATGGGTTTATAATCCGGCGCAAGATCGGTCAGCATATCTTCACCGGTTCTGAGGGGTTGGAATAAGCCGCCACCACCGCCGATCACGAGAAAATTTTTATCCTCTTGCTGGTAATGCTCAAAATTATGAGAGTGACCCGAGAGAAATAATTTGCTCTTTTCTGACTTAAGAAAAAGCGGCACAAATCTTTTCTGCACACCTAAGGAAGAGCCGGCCAGCAAGCTGTTGGAATACGGGGAATGATGACAGGTGGTAATGATAAAAAGCACGGAAGGATCCGCATCCAGTTCTTTCAACCGTTTCCTATACCAGGTAACTTGCGCTGAATCTGCTTTGGAAGACAGGAATTTAAAATTGGAATTTAATAATATCACCGCAACCGAATCAACAATTTCAACATAGCCGGTATTAACGTATTTGGGAAAATGTGAAATGAACCTTTTAAATCCCTTTCCGCGTCTGCCCAGCAATTCATGATTTCCGAGGGCTGCACTTACCGCGACATTCTCCGTTTTAAATTTTTCAAGGTAGATATCCACCTTCTTCCACGAACGTTTGCTATATCCTAAAGACACCACATCACCCAACATAAAAAGAGCAGCAGGATGACGATGGAGAATACCTTCAAAGATCATGGTAGTGGCTTCGCGGTTGTTATGAGGTTTAATGCGGAATCGTTCTATCCACAGCGGGGCCTGTGTATCGCTTACAAAAGTGAGCTCAGTGCTGTCGTTACGCACCGGAGTAACCGCGACCTGGCAAACTACAAAATTTGCAAAGCCCATAATTAGCAAAACTGAAATAAACCTGTGCCACATTGTAGCAGAATTTTAGTTACCACTTTGTAAATTTCCACACCCATTGCAATTGGAAAGCGATTGATCCATCGCTTGTTTCCGCCGCATCCATGTATTTTAATTCCATACCCAGTCCCATATTTTTTGATACCGGCAAAATATAAGAGGCTGCTGCCATCCATCCTACACTTACTTTATGCGATTTTGTTTTCGTAATATAATTAAGATCGGTGGTAAGCAGGTAAATGCCCGAGCCGGCAAATATGTTAAACCTTCTTGTTAGCGCCATCGACCATTCCACTAACATGGGTACGGCTCTAAGTGCGGCTTTGCCACGCTGCCCTGCTGAATCTGTCAAGGTGTAGGAATAAAAAGTCATATAGCCGGTCTCTAATCCAAAGCGAAGCAAATGATCCGGGTGCCACATTATACGCATGGAAAAGTTCGCTTTTATTTTATCCAGCTTTGTTTGTAAATGCTGCGGTGTTCCGGCGTCGGCGGCATACATTCCCAAACCACCGCCTACATAACTTACCAATGCATACTGACCACGGCCTGTTGGCATTGATGTAAACTCTTCCTGTGACTTCGCCACTGCCGGTAACTGTATCAATACACAGTATAAAAAAAACCTCGAAATAAATTTATTGTTGCGCATAATAATAATAAGCTACCACCGAAGGATAATTAGATAACATTCCATCAAAATTTCCTTTGCTAATATATTGTTCGATATTTTCGGGTGTATCGAGCGTCCATACAAATGCTTTTTTCCCTTGTGCATGTATATCGTTTACTTCATCGTTTTGCAAACCGAGCGTCCATCTTGGCGCCCAAATGCCAGCATGCGTTACAGCCACGTCCTGGAGGGAAAGCTCGCACACAGCAGGCGTGATGGCATAATCTTTCAGTAATAAAAAGTTATCACGCACGCCTTCGTCAGGAATACCAATCGATATATTCAGTCCTCTTCCCATTGCATCCGACTTTTGTAAAAATTCTTTTTGCATGTCTCTCACCTGCTGAATGGATCCTTTAAACTTTGTATCGAGCCACACATAATGAAGGGGCGTATTAAAAAGTGCCGCGTTTAAGGCTTCCCTTAACGTAGGTATGCGCTCGCCATTGGTTAACCTTACCAGTGTATTCAGTTGGGCATAAGTGTAATTTTCTATCGGGCCCAAAAGCCCATTTTTTTGTATTACCCGTTCATTTAAGGTGGCATCATGAAAGAGCACAGGCACACCATCACTCGTTAATCTTACATCAATTTCAATACCGGTAGCGCCAAACTTTGAAGCAAGCCTGATCAACTCTGCCGAATTTTCAGAGGCAGGTAAAAGGTCAGAACTTCTGCCCCCGCCACGATGTGCAATTATTTCGAATGGCTTCGCTTTGTTAATTGGCCGCACATGGCGAAGTTGCAAAGGAAAGCCGGGCACACCGTTTCCAAAACCGTAGAAACCTGTTATTTTAATTGTGTCGAGCGATGTTATGGCCCGCCCTGAAAGAATGGCGGCAGCACCATTTTCAGCACTGATCGTTAGCTGCACTTTGCCTGTCTCAGTATTTATCATTTTTCTCCAATAGCCGTTTAAGAGAATACTACTATCAAGGCGTTTGCCTTCGCAAATAATATAGCTTACATCCTGCGCACAAAAGAAAGAAAGAAAATAACTCGTATCTGTACCTGTTATGGTATAACTCCACTTTAATGCGGATGCAACGCCAAAGCCGGCCTGGCCTTCTTCAATATTATAAACGCCTTCTATTTTTTGACGAATGCTATCGGAGAGTTTTGATGCAGCGGATGAATTGAAAAGATCCCACTCAAGATCGGGTACAGGCGCCTGGTAATCTTTTTTGCAGGCAACAAAAAATAATACTGCGGAGATTATGATGAACATTTTTTGATTCATAATATTAACCCGATTATTATTTGAGGGTAAAAAATATTGCGATCAAAGTTTTCAAACAACGACCAGGTTTGCCAATAGAAATTTGTGTAGATGGCACGAAAGCCAAGCGTTAAACTTTTTTGCTTATAGAAAGGTTGTTCCAGGGCAATTGTAACTGAGCCGCCGCTGAATAGTCTTTCGTCAGATTTTACAGAAACATCGCCGGTATGTGTTTGTACGCCGAGGTTCATGATGGCTTCGGCTTTAAATGACAGGAATAGATTTTTCTGAAAGCGGTAACCCAGGGAAGCGTTGGGATAATTCTGCCATCCATTGCCACGACTTTTGAAACCTTCCACATTTACAAAGCCAAACCACCAGCCAATGTCGTTACCTGCAGAAAAAGATAAGCGGTCACTTAACGCCGTTGCCCAGCGAGGTCCGATGGTGATCATATTTTGTAAAATCTGCACGGCAACATGCCCATCGAGATATATTTTGTTAGTGATCTTCCTGTTTACATGATAGTCAATGGCGGGAATCCGGTAGTGAAATTCTTCTGTAATATCTTCAGGCATAGTCGTAAGGTTGATCCCAATTGATGATCGCCATTTACTATCCATCGGGTAGGGGAAGTAAATGAATTTGTGTTTTGTATTCACGGTTTGGGACAAGACGGAGTTCTGAAAAAAGGCTATCATCATTACAACGCCTAAAGCTTTCGGTAACTGAAAATGTTTATTAAAATGGACCATATCATTCAGGTAAGAAAATAACGTATACAAGGTTATAACATCCGTGGTTATGTTGTTTATTTTTGAAAAGCCAAAAACGTGCCTGCTTTAAATTCCCCACTTGAAATATACTTGCTATAAAGCGTTGCTAACAAGTAAATAAAAAAACTTACCCTGTTTAAAATGTTAAGTAATTCTCCCGGTTTCCGGTAGACAGTAAATTTTATTTCGAAAGAACTTTTGTTGAAAATTTATGTTTATATATTTGCACTACATCAGGCTAAGGACTGCTTTATGACTTTAAATTTTGCTTGAAATAATTTTTAAATCATAATCTAAGGGCTGAGTGAGAAGGATGTTAAGAAATAATGAAACCATTGGTCAATTCATTGATTGTGCTTAATATCGCATTTTAAGCAATGAACAGTGAATTAGAATTATTAAAACAAAAACGAAATATGAAAACAGGGTGCAGGATAATACTTGCGACAGCGATAATTACTGCGGTAGTGGTTGCAATAAAGGTTTCTCAAAAAAAAAATACAGAGCGGCGACTTGCTAACATTGCTGATGAGGGCTACGAAACTGCAAATGATATTCTTTATCCTCAACATAAATTTGGACAGGATAAACGCCTGCGTTATGGTCCTGTACTGCCATTATAATTTCCTTTCTAAGTTTGGTATCTCAATTGTTCGATGACGCTAACCGGTAGTATTGCGTTAGAAAATCTCCTGGTCATTTGGTTACTTTCGTACGGCTGCAAGCGCATCAATTCTTACCGCTTCGTTTAAAAGCTTAACAATAGCAACTTCATCAATTTCTTCCGGTGTTTTAAATATCTTGTAAAATATTTGTTTGTTGGTTCCATGGGTAAGGTATTGGTCAACATCGTTCAGTTTGTTGCCGTACCAGAATCCCAGCAAAACACCTTCTTTAATTCCTCCCCGCGGAATGGTTGATGGCCATACAATACAGATGCCCTTTTTGTTATAAAAGAAAGGCACATTGTAAGATATCTTTTCCCGGCATGCGGCGGGCAGGTTTTCAATTATTATTTGTCTTAATACATCCACTATTATCCTTTCGTTTTCAGGAAGGATTTCAAATAACTGAAGAATAGATTTTATTTTTTGAGGCGATCTTATTTTCATACGCCACATGAAATTACAGGTTAAAGCGATATCCACAATACCATCATCTGCACCGTCTATCAGATCCTAAAACTCTAATATTTAATCTCAGTAGTTACAAAAATTTATTCTATAAATAGCTACCAGATTACTATGTCGATTTTTTTCATTTATTAGTAATGCTTAACTTCAAATCTTGTAGCCAACCCCTCTTTTTCTAATTCCATAAAAACGATTGCATGTCACAAAAAAGCCAGGATTCAAGAAGGAAATTTCTTCAACAGATTGGAAGCACAAGTTTACTATTAGCCGCGGGTCCATTAAGCGGATTTGCCGCAAAGCAAAAAGCTGAAGAAAGAATTATCAGGTATGACAGGGATTTTACTCCAAACGATAATATAAACCTTGCTGTAATTGGCTTTGGTATCCAGGGGCACATGGATAGTGCGACCGCATTAAAGGTACCGGGCGTAAAATTGGTAGCGGCCTGTGATCTATATACCGGCCGCCTGGAAAACGCAAAAGAGTTGTATGGTGCGGACATTTTTACTACTAAAAACTATATGGAGATACTCATCCGGAAAGATGTGGATGCGGTGATCATTGCTACCAGCGATAACTGGCATGCACGCATAACAAAAGAGGCTTTGAAATTGGGTAAAGCGGTGTATTGCGAAAAACCGATGGTGCATAAAATAAGCGAAGGCATGGGGGTGGTAGACGCACAAAAAGCTTCAAAAACTGTGATGCAGGTAGGCAGTCAGCGTGTAAGTAGTATCGTATATCAAAAAGCGCAGGAACTATTGGCCGCAGGCGAGATTGGAAAGTTAAATATGGTGAATGCAGTATATGACCGGCAAAGCTCATTGGGCGCATGGGAATATACTATGCCAAACGATGCATCACCCGACACAGTTGATTGGAACAAGTATATTGAGGGCGCTTCTAAAATTCCCTTCGATCCTAAAAAATTCTTCTGGTGGCGCAATTACAAGGATTTCGGAACGGGTGTTGCCGGTGATCTTTTTGTGCACCTGCTTTCGGGTACACATGTCATCACAGGTTCTACGGGGCCCAACAAAATATTTTCAAGCGGGCAGCTTTCTTACTGGAAAGACGGCCGCGATGTGCCGGATGTAATGACCGGGATTTTGCAGTATCCCGATACAGCGGCACACCCTGCGTTTCAACTTACGCTGCAGGTGAATTTTATAAGTGGTACAGGAGGTCAGGAGATCATCAAACTGGTGGGAGAGGAAGGTACAATAGAATTAAGAGGAAACAGCGTTACGGTGAAACATAGCATCATGCCTAAAGCACCTGGCTTTGGCGGTTACGATGCCGTGTTTACTTATCCTAAAGCGATGCAGGAAAGCCTTACCGCCGCATACAAACAGAAGTACACCGATGAAGAAAAAAAGCGCCCTGCAAAAGAGGATATTGTTTTTAAAGCGCCTGCGGGTTACAACGAACATCTCGATCATTTTACCAATTTTTTTGACGCGATACGAGACGCAAAACCTGTGGTGGAAAATGCGGTATTTGGATTTAGAGCGGCAGCTCCGGCGCTGGCTTGCAACGATAGTTATTTTCAACAAAAAATCATTAACTGGGATCCGGAGAACATGAAGGTTGTTAAATAACGGTGAAGAGATGGTGAATTAAAAGCCGAAGAACTATTACTCCTGAACCAATGGAATTTCGATATCCAGGCGATTATTTCCTTTTTTATCAGTTGACAAATTCACGTGACCTTTTACAAGACCTATCCGGGTGTTTATATGTTGTAAAAGCATTTTCCTGTCAGGTTCAAGCTCATGCAGGTTTTTGCCATCATCTACGAAACTGACCTTGATATTACCATCAGTTTTGATTGTGATGGCAATTTTTTTTGCGCCGCAATTGTGTGCGTTTCTTAACTGGTATTGTATAATGCGGAACAAGGTTAAACCTATATTGGAATCATAGAAATCCAGTTTACCCTTATGAGTGAATTTAATCGCCATGTTATTTTGCTTGCCATATTCAGCCAGCATCTCTTCAATAAACTCCAGGTAATTGGCATGTTGAAAAGTAGTGGGCAATATCGACCTGGACAATGCTTTCATTTCCTTGATGATCTGTAGAATATTGTCCCTGCATTTTTTAATAAATACCGGCGCTAACTCTTTTGATTGCTCAGCAAAATCAAGGTAAAGCTTAGTGGCGGCCAGCGTTTGTGCAAAGTTCTCGTGGAGTTCGTTTGCAATAAATTCCTTTTCTTCATCCTGTTCGGTTAATGTTTGTTGAACAATCCTTTTCTCCTCTGCAACTTGTTGCTCGCTTTGCGTTCGGAGTTGTTTATTTTTTACTTTCAGTTCCAGCAACGCCGATACCTGTTTGGCAATGATTCTCAGTCCATTCTTTTGTTTTTGTGAAAATGAATGTTTGGGTACGTTATCCAAAGCACACACAGTACCTAACTTGTATCCGGCAGCGCTTATGATGGGCGCTCCGGCATAAAAAGCAAATTTATATTTGCCCGTTACATTTGGATTATCAAAAAAGCGCTCATCATGTTGAGTATCGCAAATTACCATTACTTCGTTTTGTAAAATGGTGTGCGCACAAAACGATATTTCCCTGGGCTGCTCTTTTATAGAAATGCCTTTACGGGCCTTAAACCAATGCCTGTCCCGGTCCATAAAAGAAATAAGTGCATACTTACAATTGCAAAGCAGTGAGATCAGTTCTACCAGTTCGTCAAAATCCTGTTCGGCTTCCGAATCAAGGATGTCATACGATAAAAGGTTGTATAGTCTTAGTTCCTCTTCATCAGGGAAGCGGGCGGGTTGCATAATTAGGCAATTAAAATAATCGTTAGTAAAGAATGTCCGGGCTATGGATGACGTTTTTAAGGGACAGCGATCGGGGAGGTATTCCTGAGGAATTTACATTGGAAAGAAACAGGGTTCAATAGAACGGGGATAAGGGCAAATTGCTATACTGTAAGTTAACCTTAATTGGTCTAACTATTTCGAATAAATCTGTCAATTATAAGATAGCGTACAATCGCAGGTTGTATGAACCACGGGAAATTAAAAAAGCCGCTGATCTCTCAACGGCTAATTCTAAAAAGATATTCAGTGGTTAAAATTGTTCCAGTTTGCTAAAGAAGAAATCTCCTTCAATGGCAGCATTCGCATCGCTATCGCTGCCGTGGATGGCATTTTCGCCAATGGAAGCAGCATATAACTTACGGATAGTACCCTCGTCAGCCTGCGCCGGATTGGTAGCCCCGATCAGTATTCTAAAATCTTCAACCGCATTTTCCTTTTCTAAAATGGCAGCGGTAATGGGGCCGCGGCTCATAAACTCAACCAATTCGCCATAAAAAGGTCGTTCCCTGTGTACGGCATAAAATTCTCCGGCTTTTTCTGCTGACAAATGCAGCATTTTCAAACCGATGATCTTAAACCCGGCAGCGTTGATCTTTTCCAGGATAGCGCCGGTATAACCCTTTTGCGTTGCATCGGGCTTGATCATTGTGAATGTTCTATTACTCATATTTTTAATTTTGAGGCGCAAAGATAACATCTTTGAAGTATTGGTTATGGAGTTTCAGTTAAAAGTTTCGTTGTGTTCACGGGTTTAACAACTGCCAACGCATTATTACTGAAAACTTTCCCCTACTTTTGCGCCGCTTTATGCAGCATATCAAAGAAATATATCCTTTACTAAAGGACCCCCGGAAAGTGGTGATTACCACACACCAAAAACCAGATGGCGATGCAATGGGATCTTCCCTCGGACTCTATCATTTCCTGGTACAATTCGGTCACACCGTTACCGTTATTTCTCCCACCAATTGGGCTGATTTTTTAGACTGGATGCCTGGCACTAAACAGGTACTGGATTACGAACGCCAAACAAGCGAATCAAACAAAGCGATTGATTCCGCAGATTGGATATTTTGCCTGGACTTCAATATTTTGAGCCGTACCAAAAGGATGGAGGAAAAGCTCAATAATGCCACCGCACAAAGAATTTTGATCGATCATCACCAGGAGCCGCAGGTGGATAAATTTGCCTATGGCATCAGCGATGTGGCAAAAAGTTCTACTTCGGAAATGGTGTATGATTTTATTGTTGATTCCGGCAACGATGATAAAATAACGGAGCCTTTGGCAGAGTGTTTATACGCAGGTGTAATGACAGATACCGGCTCTTTTCGATTTCCCATTACCACTGCGGCAGTACACAGAATGGTGGCTCACCTCAAAGAAAAGGGCCTGCAACATAGCCGGGTGCACGAGGAATTATATGACAATTTCCTGGAAAACCGGTTCCGGTTCTTTGGTAATGTATTGCTGAACCGGATGGAGGTTTTTTACGAATATAACACCGCACTGATAGCAATACCGCAACAGGACCTGGTGAAATTTAATATTATCACAGGCGATACAGAGGGCTTGGTAAATTTCCCCCTCAGCATCAAGGGAATTAAGCTTGCAGCGATCATCATCGACAGGGGCGAGGAACGTAAAAGCTCTTTCCGCAGCAAGGATGGATTTGATGTGAATACATTTGCACGAAAATATTTTAACGGCGGCGGACATTTCAATGCAGCGGGCGGACAAAACAGGGAACCGCTGGAAGAAGTGGTGGCAAAATTTATACAAGCCATGAAAGAAAGTAAAGATCAACTAAGTAATTATCAATTTTAAATACAAACAAATGAAGCATTCTATTTATTTATTGGCAGTAACATGTTTGTTATTGGCCAGTTGTAATAAACCTTTCAAAAAAGCAGAAGGCGGTTTACAATATAAGATCATCTCCGACGGTAAAGGAAAAACTTTGAAGAATGGCGATTTTTTCGAAGTTCAGATTGAACAGCGTTATAAAGGTCCAGGAAAAGATACCGTGTTATTCGATTCGAGAACCATAGCCAACCAGATAGTACCAATGGATTCTGCATCTATCCCGCCCGTATATTATAAAATCTTCAAGGACGCACGAAAAGGGGATAGTATCATAGTAAAACAATCAACAGATAGCCTGATGAAAAATGGTGGTAATACTCCTCCATACATGAAAAAAGGAGCCTATATGATCGCTAATTATAAGATCATCAACATCTACGAAACGAAGGAAAGTGCAGACAGCGCAAACAAAGTCATGGTAACAATTGCTAAGTCAAAGGATTCAGTTAAAGCAATTGAGCAGTTGAAAAAAGATGACAAGATCATCACAGATTACCTTGCTAAAAATAATATCAAAGCCGTAAAAGCGCCCAAGGGCACCTATGTTGAGATCATTTCGCAAGGCGCCGGCCCTTTGATCGACACAAGTGTTTCTGCACAGGTTTTCTACAGGGGAAAAACTTTAGCCGGTAAAGAGTTTGATTCCAATATGGACACAACCTCGGGCCAGCCAAAAACACCATTGCTGATAACGATGGGAGAAGATCCTTCAAGAGGTTTGACGGTAATAAAAGGATGGACTGATGGCTTAACACTTTTGAGCAAAGGCGCTAAAGCGAAATTTTACATTCCTTCTCCACTCGCTTACGGTCCGCAGGCACAAGGCCCGGATATGGGTGCAAACGAAATTTTAGTTTTTGATATTGAGGTAGCAGATCTTCTAAACAGGGACAAGGCCGTAGTTGAAAATGAAAAAGCAAGGAAAATAATGATGGCGCAAAGAGAAGCAATGATGCAGGCACAGCAGCAGGCACAAGGCCAAAGGCCGCAGGGTGGTGGTTCACCAAAATAAATACAGCTTTTAAATAGAAGAGCTTTCATAAAAAAAGCGTCCTTTTCGGGGACGCTTTTTTTTATCTCAGTGCTAAATCGTTCGGGCGTTGTTTATGAAATATAATACAAATACTTTGTTCCAGGCATTGGTTTTTCATAGCATCATTGTTGCGTCGCCCTCTTGTACAATTTCAGCTTTGGGCAGCAGTAGAGCCCAATATATAAAGGGATGATGGTGCTTGCCTTTCATCACTACACAACCGGAATTTAGCTTTTATCATGAGGAGCTCCTGCGTTTTTATACGCCATAAAAAGATCAACTGCCTGCTTTGCTTCTTTAACATCATGTACCCGCAGCAGCGATGCGCCATTCATTAAAGCAATTGTATTGAGCGTTGTAGTGCCATTCAATGCGTCATCAACCGTAATACCGAGGGTTTTGTAAATTGTTCCCTTCCTGGAAAGTCCAACTAAAATTGGTTTATCAAGCATACGAAAAACGTCGAGGTGTTTCAGCAAATAGAAATTATGTTCGTGCGTTTTACCAAATCCAAAACCGGGATCAATTATTATGTCGTTAATTCCTGCTTCCCGGCAAGTTGTTGTTTGTGCAATAAAATAATCGAGCAGTTCTTTTATAATATCATCGTACTGCGGATTTTTATGCATTGTTTCCGGAGTGCCTTTTATGTGCATGCAGACATAAGGCACTTTTAAAGAACCAACCGTAGCAATCATTTCCGGATCCATGCTGCCGCTGCTGATATCATTTACAATAGATGCACCCGCAGCAACTGCATCGCTCGCCACTTTGCTATGATAGGTATCAATGGAAATGATTGCAGCAGGATATTTTTCATGAACAGCTTCTATTACCGGCAACACTCTTTCTGTTTCTTCTGCCGCATTAATTCTTTCACTGCCGGGCCTTGTACTTTGCCCGCCAATATCTAATATGTCAGCGCCATCATTCAATAACTTACCTGCATAAGATACTGCATCGTCGAGGCCATCAGCAATGCTCTTGTTATAAAAAGAATCCGGCGTTGCATTAATGATGCCCATCACCAATGGTTTGGTGATCATTAATAATTTTCCTTTGCAGTTAAGCGTGTACATCACTAAGAAACAAGTATTTTTGACATTAGTCCGGTTAATAAAAAACTATAAATATTTATTAATTGATTTGTTCTTGTATGAGATAAATGACAAGAAATAATCAGTCAACCGCCTGGGCAACACAACAAAAGTATATACATTCAGTAAACAATGAACACAACCGAACAATACGATATAGCAATCGAAAAATGCAGGGACATCTTTCTAAAAAAAACAAAAGATTACGGAACATCATGGCGGGTTTACCGTACAATCTCAGTGGTAGACCAGATCTACATCAAGGCTAAACGCATCCGTACCATCCAGGAAAAAGGAGCCCAAAAAATTGGAGACGATATCATCAGTGAATTTATCGGCATTTTGAATTACAGCATTATCGGTCTTGTACAATTGGATCTGCAAACGAATGAAATTGAAGAGCTGCCTTTAGAAACCGTGGAAAACTTGTACAATGAAAAAGTAGGTATTGCAAAAAATTTAATGGAGGATAAAAACCACGATTACGGCGAAGCGTGGCGTGACATGAGCCAGGAAAGTTTTACCGACCTCATACTTGCAAAACTGCTACGCATTAAAAAGATCCTGGAAAACGAAGGGCAAACAATCATGAGTGAAGGTATTGACGCGAACTATTACGATATTATCAATTATTCAGTATTTGCATTAATATTGATCGAAGAGCGTAAGCATGCTGGATAGTGCCGGGTCAATCGTCAATGGTCAATGGTCAATTGTCATTGGTCACTCGTCAATTCTATTAAAGAATAAAACAAAATGAAAATACTAATCAATATTGCGAGGGGCCTGGT
>JBDSAP010000071.1:0-4003 GCA_039922055.1 Ferruginibacter sp. | reverse complement strand
CAAAGGGCGCACAAAGGATGGTAAAACAAAACACACTGGTAAGGAATTTACCAGCCGTGGAAACGCTTGGTTCTGTCACTTATATCTGTAGTGATAAAACCGGTACGCTTACTCAAAACATCATGACTGTCGAAAAGCTAAAGGCTACACCCGGCAATGAAGAGCTATTGAACTATGCCATGTTATTGAACAATGAAGTGCGATTTTCTGGGGACGGCAATGTGCTTGGTGATTCCACCGAAACTGCGCTTGTTCATTATATTCTGCAAAAAGGGATTTCGAAAAATGATGCTGATAAAAAATATCCACTCACTGCAAAACTTCCATTCGATTCGTCAAGAATGCGGATGAGTACCCTGCATCAATCCGGGGATAAATGGATCTTATTTGTAAAAGGCGCTCCTGGTAAGATAAAGGAGATATTGGCGGAAAAATATAAAAGTCAATTCCAGGAATGGATGGACCTGAATCTTGAATGGGCTAAGGATGGGCTGAGAGTGTTGTCGTTTGCATTTAAAATTTTTGATGAAAAACCAACGGCTATCAATGAAACACTGGAGCAGGAACTGGAATTTTTAGGTATGTCGGCAATGATTGATCCCCCCAGGGAAGAAGTTATACAAGCTATTAAAGAATGTAAAACCGCGGGCATAAAAACCGTTATGATAACCGGTGACCAGGCGATCACTGCTTCGGCAATAGCAACTCGTTTGCAGATGGTTGACGGCATACCTGAAGCCAGGACGGGTGCGGATTTGGCAAAGCTTTCGGAAGAGGAATTTAGCAAGGAAATAAAAAACATTTTTGTATATGCAAGGGTATCACCTGAGCAAAAACTAAACATAGTAAAAGGTTTGCAAAGCAATGGTGAATTTGTGGCCATGACAGGTGATGGAGTGAATGATGCACCTTCATTAAAACAGGCTGATATAGGGGTAGCAATGGGCATAACAGGTACTGATGTATCCAAAGAAGCGGCTGATATGATATTGCTGGATGATAATTTTGCCACAATTGTAAAAGCAGTAAAAGAGGGAAGACGGATCTATGAGAATATCCGCAAATTCATTTTGTATGTGCTCTCCTGTAATCTTGCAGAAATACTCACTATTTTCTTTGCGCCGATATTGGGCCTGGCTATTCCATTGCTACCCATTCATATTCTTTGGATAAACCTGGTAACAGATGGTTTACCAGGATTAGCCCTCACGTCTGAGCAGGCTGAAAAGGGTATTATGTCACTGCCTCCGAGACCGCCTAAAGAAAATTTATTTGCCGGAGGGATGATTGCAAAAATTTTTACGACCGGCATCGCAATGGCCATTGCGGTAATTCTTACACAGGCCTGGGCTGCTAATAAAGGCTATGATGTGCAAACACAGCAAACAATGGTATTTACATTACTGTGCTTTATACAATTGGGAAATGCACTTTCCGTGCGGTCTGCCTATCACACCATTTTTAGTTCTGGAATATTTTCAAATCCCGGCATGTGGGGCGCTATTATTGGAACCATCGCCCTGCAACTCCTGATAGTGTACCTGCCCTTTACCGAAACGGTTTTTAAGACAACTGCACTCGACCGCCCAGCTTTGATAATGGTGATATCCGTTACACTTGCCTCTATCATCGCTTTTGAAATAATAAAGTGGGCAACGAACAAATTGTTTGTAAAGCGATCATCTCTCTAAGGCAAATCAAACCAGGCATTCTTAAATCATCAAAATAACGTCATTAGACTAACAGAAAATTAGAACATGGGTATATTTCTCAACGGTTAGTATTGGACTGAGCTTTGCATATAGTACGCTATAGTATATTTAAAAATAAAAATAAACCTTTATGAAAATCCTTTACTCTGCTGCTGCGGTATTGCTCATTAGTATTGTCCTTACCTCCTGCGCTAAAAAATTGACTTTTGCAAGGTCCCCGGTAGTGCCTGCGGCTACCGGCAAAGTGAAATATAAAAAGGACGATAATAACAATTACAACATAACTGTAGATGTTGAAAACCTTGCCGAGGCGAAAAACCTTACCCCGCCACGAGAACTCTATGTTGTATGGATGGAATCTGACAGGAACCGGTCGAGAAATATCGGGCAGATCGACATTTCTTCCGGTTTGTTTTCTAACAAATTAAAAGGCTCGTTGAAAGCTGTTTCTACATCTAAACCGTCAAGATTTTTTATAACTGCCGAAGACGATGGCAATGTACAATATCCGGGTTCGCAACGGGTGTTAACAACAGGCCCCTAAATCCCCGAAGGGGACTTTCTACGACTCTGATGGCGGATGAACTTTTCTGGTGACGAAAAGTATGTCCAAATAAAATTAAAAGAAATGCGAATTGAAGTAGAGGTGTCATCAAAGTCATGTATTTGAAGGAAAGAGTGCAGGCCCCTAAATCCCCGAAGGGAACTTTCTACGACTCTGATGAGGCACCGAGTTTTTCTGTTGACGAAAGCGTATAATCAAAGAAAGTTAAAAGAAGTGCAGAGTTAATGCAGACACACCAATCTAAGTTCCCCTTCAGGGGACAGGGGTTAGGTTTCCCCTTCGGGGGACAGGGGGCCAAGTTTTCCCTTCGGAAGCAGGGCAAAAAAAAAGAGATGCAATGCATCTCTTTAAAAAATAATTTTATCGATATTAACTCGCCGTCTTACTTTTCTTTTGACTCTTCGGTGCAAACATTACCAACATTCTTTTACCCTCCATTTTAGGCATGCCCTCTAGTGCGCCCACATCCTTTAGCCTATCTGCAAATTTTAGCAGTAATAATTCTCCTCTTTCTTTAAACATGATCGCCCTTCCTTTAAACTGAACATGTGCCTTTACTTTATTGCCGTCGAGCAAAAACTTTTCGGCATGCTTGCATTTGAATTCAAAGTCATGATCATCTGTGTTTGGTGTAAAACGAACCTCTTTAACCTCGCTGGTCTTCGATTTCGCTTTCATCTCTTTCTTCTTCTTTTTCTCATCATAGAGAAACTTATTGTAATCGATGATCTTACAAACCGGGGGAGTGGCGCCGGGAGAGATTTCTACAAGATCTAACTGTTGGTCCTGTGCTATTTTTAATGCCTCGGCAATGGGATAAATTCTTGGTTCGATATTTTCGCCAACCAACCGTACCTCGGGTACTCTTATCATGTGATTGGTGCGGTGTTCCTGTTGTTGTTCCTTTCTAAATCGGGGGTTAAATGCACCTCTGGGTGCTCTGGGTGGAAATGCCATTAATTGATTTTAGTTTAATAATTGCTGAAGCGCTATGCTCCAGGTTTTGATTTAAAGTTAATAAATTTTATTCAAATGCTCTTTTACTGCGTACTTCATTCTCTATCATCTCAATAAATTCAGCAATAGTTGATGTACCTGTATCTCCCTTGCCCTGTCGGCGAATGCTCACTCTTTCTTCGTTCATTTCCTTTTCGCCGAGTACCAGCATATAAGGCACTTTGGCGAGTTCGGTATCTCTTATTTTTTTACCTATTTTTTCGTTTCTGTCATCAATTTCAGCACGAATATCAGAAATTTTTAATTGATCAGATACAATTTTTGCGTAAGGTAAAAACTTGTCACTGATCGGTAATAACTTCACTTGTGTAGGCGCCAGCCACAACGGAAATTTACCTGCGCAATGCTCTATCAGCAGCGCAACAAAACGCTCCATGCTGCCGAAAGGCGCCCGGTGTATCATCACGGGACGATGCTTTGCATTATCCTCGCCAATATAAGTGAGATCAAAGCGTTCCGGTAAGTTATAATCTACCTGGATGGTACCCAACTGCCATTTTCTACCGATCGCATCTCTCACCATAAAATCCAGCTTGGGACCATAAAAGGCAGCTTCGCCATATTCTATTACAGTCTTCAAATTTTTATCTGCTGCTGCTTCAATGATCGCTTGTTCCGCTATTTCCCAATTCTCATCAGACCCTATGTATTTTGAGCGATCGGTTTTATCCCTCAGCGAAATTTGTGCCGTATAATCGGTAAACTCTAA
>JBDSAP010000070.1:0-42768 GCA_039922055.1 Ferruginibacter sp. | reverse complement strand
GAAAAGATTGTGATAAAACGTTTATAACACTCCGTACAAGCTGCCGCCTTTTTCAAACAATCGTTGCGTCTTTTTTTCAGTAGCAGAATCAATCTCTACCGGCGGTGCATGATGTGGCTTGATCCGGGCATCGATGATCAACGGCCCTTTACAACCCCAATGTTTATTTTCATACGCGGCATCTATGCCATAAATATCGTGTGAAGGATTGCTTCGTGTAAAGCTTACCCATAAAAAATTACGCAGGTTATTACTTACAAAATCTGCATCATCGCAAATAATAAGCAAGGAAGTTGTTTGCAATGCATCAAGATGACTCTTTAACTGCTCATCTAAAATTTCCAACTCTTTTTTTGCAGTAGTGTAATTACTGAAAGCCTTAGCCTGAATGGCAACAATACCAGGCATCACCATTTTAGGATTTTCAAAGCCATGTAAGTTGTGCAGGCATTCCGGTACCGTAGTTGCTAATTCTCTCAATATTTCACCATAGGCTGCAAGCACTACCTTGCTGCCGCTGTTAATGGAAGTCCCTGAATAATCGAGTGTATCAATCGTTGTGTTTGTATAAAAATGTATATCTCTTTTCAGATTGATCCTTTGCAGGATATACCGAAAATAATCACTGATATTATGAGTGCTTAATGTGTTGGTATCATCGGCAGTAATGAATAAAAATTTCGCAAGGCTTAATTGCCCTGTACCTAAAATATGGTTAGCGATCGTTAGTATTTCCGCAGGCTGTTTAGCGGGTGAATATGGCGTATACCTTTCACTACCGATGGCTAGCAACAGTGGGTGAACGCCGGCAGCATCTACTGCATGCACTTCTTTTAAACCTGGTATCTCTTCCTGCAAAGCGGTTCCCGTTATTTCATGTATCAATTGTCCAAAGCTGGTATCTTCCTGTGGCGGTCTGCCTACTACGGTAAAAGGCCAGATGGCATTTTTTTTTGCATATACCTTATGCACCTTCATCAGTGGGAAGTCGTGTTTTAAACTATAGTAACCAAGATGATCTCCAAAAGGCCCTTCGGGTTTATTGCTGCCGGGATATACTTCGCCGGTAATAACAAAATCTGCGTCGGTGCTAATGCAATAGCCATCCTGGTACAAATATCTGAACCTCCTATTGCCTAATACACCGGCAAACGTCATCTCACTAATACCTTCCGGCAAAGGCATTACAGCGCTTACACTATGCGCTGGCGGACCGCCTGCGAATATGCTGACCTTCAAGGGTAAGCCTCTTTTATTAGCTTTTGTTTGATGAACACCAATTCCGCGGTGCAACTGGTAATGAAGGCCGATCTCTTTATTCATTTCATATTCATTGCCCGAGAGTTGTATGCGGTACATGCCGAGGTTGGCATTCATAATACCGGGCTTATCAAGATCCTCTGTATACACCTGCGGTAGCGTTACAAAGGCTCCGCCGTCCATTGGCCAGTGATGTATTTGAGGAATGTCTGCGATATTGATCTGCTGAAATAAAACGGGCTTATTGGAAGGATTTTTTTTTGGCAGGGCTTTCAATGCAGCAAGACCGGCATTGAAATTTTTGAAAGGACTTTTAATAGCTTTTACCGGATCCGATTTCAAAGCGATCAATTGTTTTACCAGTTCAAGTGTATCCCTAAAAATGAATTTACTTCTCTCGAGCGTACCAAAAATATTGGAGGCTGCCCTGAATTTAGTTCCCTTGATATTTTCAAAAAGTAGTGCTGGTCCACCAGCTTCGTGTACACGCAAATGGATGGTCGCTAACTCAAGATAAGGATCAACTTCTTCACGAACGCGGATGAGTTGCCCGTTTTTTTCCAGGTCAATTAAGCATGCTTCCAACGATTGATACGCCATTCCGAATAAATTTAAGTGAAGGTAAAACACTAAAATTTCAGAATGGTTTATTATTGAACCTATGATCGTTCAATATCTTATTCGCAATAGAGGGAATCGCTTAATGTAAGCTTTAATAAATATTTACGGGACAAGCGGATTTATATTTCCCGGGGCTCGCCGCATTATGTTTTGGAGATAAACGAAAACTTAAACCAAGGCCGGTGAAATAGTACCAATCCTTACTATCGGGATTGCCACGGACTGTATTTGCAGAAGGATAAGTTAACCCCGTTTTGTTTTCATCGCCCCTGAAAGCATAGTCCACAGCAAGCTGGCCATTATTCAGCAGCAGGTCTGCTTGATCTGCATAGGTGGTACTTAGGTCATCCAAATAATCTGTGAATGTTTTACGAAGACCAAGTTCAAAACGCACTTTAATATTTTCAGAAAGGGACAGCTTAATACCTGCTCCAAAAGGCAATGCAAAACTTGTAAGATTGTATTTTTCTCTGCCCTGGAAAAAACCTTGCCCTTCGGTGCCTAAGGGTTGTAAATAAACCTTTCCTCCGGTTGAATCAAAAGTATAAGGATTAAAGTGAAACACCGAAACGCCACCAAATATATAAGGAGCAAGACTATTTTCGTATGAATTTAAAAGATCATATTCTAATCCGAGATGAACATCGGTAAGATGAGATTGAAACCTGAGATTGCGAATTTTATAACTGCTGCCTAAAACATCGTCACCCTCTACCTTTCCCAAGGTCACATTTCCGCGGAGGTATAATTTATCGGTAAATTCATATAGCCCGCCTATCCCAAAAGCGGCATTTGCCTGTTGAAATGTAAACCGTTTCGCCTGAAGATCACCCTGGTAATTGCTGATGCCTCCAAATAAAGTCAGGTGAATTTTTTGTCCGTTTGTCACGGTAAAACCCAGTACCACCACTATTAACATCATTATTTTTTTCATACGAGATACATGTTTAAAAAAGGTAGTTACAAGAATCATTCCTAAGTGGATAACAGGCTTATAGGACAATTTAAAATAAACCTTATAATAGCATGTATAAGTCTGCTTTTCTTGTGTGCAAATGGTTCCTCTCTAGTCATTTTTATTATATAACTGTAGTGATTAGAAATATATAATTCTACATTCGGTGTCGTTTACTTAAAGATCAACAGTCCTTTGCTCCTTATTGCTGAAAATGTACAAGTGAGTGACACAACTATGTTTAATTGAAAAACAAATGTTTGTAAACAAATAAATTTCTGAAGTAAACGACATTGATACTACATTAGCGAATTAATAGAATGACGCCTTAACCATTTAACAAAATAACGAATGCAGCAATACATCCTCGCCCTTGACCAGGGCACTACCAGCTCAAGGGCTATTGTATTTGACCAGAATGGATCAATTGTTTCGCTTGCGCAAAAAGAGTTTACCCAATTTTTTCCGCAGCCTGCCTGGGTTGAGCATGACCCGTTGGAAATATGGAGCACACAATTAGGCGTAGCGGCAGAAGCAATCACCAGGGCGGGACTATCGGTAAAGGATATGGCAGCCATCGGTATCACTAATCAGCGTGAGACAACGGTGGTATGGGAAAGGAAAAGTGGCAGACCGGTTTACAACGCTATTGTTTGGCAAGATAGAAGGACCGCCGCCTTTTGTGATGAACTCAAAGCAAAGGGCCTTCATCAAATGATACAAAACAAAACCGGCCTCATCGTGGATGCATATTTTTCGGCCACTAAAGTAAAGTGGATATTAGATAATGTGGTTGGAGCAAGGGAAAAAGCACAACGTGGCGAATTATGTTTTGGTACGATTGATACCTGGCTGCTGTGGAATCTTACAAAGGGACAGGTGCATTCTACGGATGTATCAAATGCATCGAGGACAATGCTATGCAATATTCATACATTGGAATGGGACAATGAACTACTGGACATATTTGATATACCGGTGAATATGTTGCCCCGCATTTGCAGCAGCAGCGAAGTGTATGGTCATTCTCAAAATATTCTATCGGCGCACAATATCCCGATCGCTGGTATTGCAGGTGATCAGCAGGCAGCATTATTTGGCCAAATGTGTACCCAGCCGGGTATGGTAAAAAATACTTATGGCACCGGCTGCTTTATGCTGATGAATACCGGTGAAAAGCCGGTGATATCTACCAATAACTTATTAACCACAGTAGCATGGAAAGTAAATGGCATCACACATTATGCCCTGGAAGGGAGTGTATTTATTGCAGGCGCAATTGTGCAGTGGCTCAGGGATAGCCTTGGTATTATAAAGTCATCTGCTGAAATAGAATCGCTGGCAAGCCAGGTAACAGGTAGTGAAGGCGTATATGTGGTACCTGCATTTGCCGGACTCGGAGCGCCGCATTGGAACCAACATGCAAGGGGTACCATAACAGGTCTTACAAGGGGATCAACCGCCGCACATATTGCCCGTGCCGCTCTTGACAGTATTGCCTATCAAACAATGGATGTATTAAAAGCAATGGAAGCCGACGCAGGCATTTCAATAAAAGAATTAAGGGTAGATGGCGGCGCCACGGTAAATAATCTCTTAATGCAGTTTCAAAGTGATATATTGAACACTACTGTGGTACGACCCGTGATCACTGAAACCACGGCGCTGGGTGCAGCGTACCTCGCCGGCCTGGCAGTAGGTTATTGGCCTAATATGGAATCGATCCATAAGCAATGGCAGGCAGATAAAAAGTTTACTGCAAACATGAATGAAGAAGAAAGAAGTAAACTAACCAAAGAATGGCAAAGGTCCATCAATGCGGCGAAAGCGTGGGCTGTTGAGGGTTGAGGGTTTGTTGTTTAATGTTTTTTGTTGAGGGTTCATAGTTCATAGGTAATGCAAGAGATAATTATTACCGAAAAAAATTCGTGTAATTCGTGTAATTCGTGTTTCAAATTCGTGTAATTCGTGTTTCAAAATTCGTGTAATTCGTGCCTCAAAATTCGTGTAATCAGTGTTTCAAATTCGTGTAACTCGCTTTATTAATAATGAATAGACAAAACATGCTCCTGCAACTTGAAACAGTTGCTCAATGGGATATCATCATAATCGGCGGAGGCGCTACCGGCCTGGGTGCCGTTGTGGATGCGGCTTCAAGAGGATATAAAACGTTATTGGTAGAGCAGGCAGATTTTGCAAAAGGCACTTCCGGCAGAAGCACCAAACTTGTGCATGGTGGTGTTCGCTACCTGGCGCAGGGAAATGTAAAACTTGTAAGAGAAGCTTTAAAAGAAAGAGGCTTGCTACTGAAGAATGCGCCACACGTTTGTCATAATTTATCTTTTATCATTCCATCATTTCATTGGTGGCAAAAATGGTATTATGCTATCGGATTGTTTGGGTACGACCTGCTATCAGGTAAATATAGTTTGGGTAAAACAAAAATGCTTTCTAAAAAAATCGCCAGCCGGCAATTGCCTTCGCTTTCCACAAAGGATCTGAATGGCGGCATACAATACCAGGATGGACAGTTTGATGACGCCCGGCTTGCAATAAACCTGGCGCAAACCGCCGCGGAACAAGGCGCATCGCTCCTTAATTATTGCAAATTGATTGAACTAACTAAAACCGGCAAGCGCATCACAGGCGTGGTGCTGAAGGATGAACTCTCTGGTAAAATTTATCGGGTTAGCAGCCATTCCGTAATAAACGCAACAGGAATTTTTACTGATAAAATAATGCAGTTGGATGATCCCGGTCATAAGCCGATCATCACATTGTCACAGGGAGCGCATGTTGTGGTAGATAAACATTTTTTTTCTGGTGAGCATGCGATGATGATACCCAAGACTGATGATGGACGGGTACTTTTTGCAGTACCCTGGCACGACAAAGTATTGCTGGGCACAACCGATACACCGGTAAGTGATCTGTCACTAGAACCCCGGCCACTACAGGAGGAAATCGATTTTATTGTGCAGCATATCAACAGGTATCTTACAACTAATATTCAATCCACCGATATAAAAAGTGTATTTGCCGGGTTACGTCCATTGGTAAAACTAAAGGGTAACAAAAAAACGGCTATCCTTCCCCGTGACTATACCGCAATTGTATCAAATAGCGGACTGGTAACTATCACAGGTGGCAAATGGACCACCTACAGGAAGATGGGCAAACATGCAATAGACAATGCATCATTTTCAGCAAAATTAAAAATGCAGCCATGCGTTACTGAATCACTGCCCATACATGGATCTACTCCGGAAACCGGCAACGGCGATCCTTTATTCATTTATGGAACAGACGCCGCAGCAATCAGGCAACTGATGTCCGGCGATTCGTCTTTACAAGAGAAGATACATGCGGCCCTCCCCTATCCTAAAGCATGTGTGGTATGGGCTGTGCAACAAGAGATGGCTATAACGATAGACGACGTACTTGCACGCCGCACAAGGGCTTTGTTCCTTGATGCAAACGCAGCCATCGAAGCAGCGCCGTTAGTCGCTTCCATCATGGCCAGGCTAATGAACAAAAGCACGGAATGGGAGAATATGCAGATTGAAGAATTTACGACTCTTGCAAGACGATACTTAATACAATAACTTGTTTTATATTCATTTATTCATTCATCCATAAATTGTTTGCCATGACTCCCTTCCTTTCCGAATTAACAGGTACCGCATTATTAATTATTTTAGGAAACGGTGTGGTCGCCAATGTTGTGCTGAATAAGACCAAGGGGCAAAATGGTGGATGGATCGTAATAACTTTTGGCTGGGCCATCGGCGTATTTGTGGGCGTGTATTCGGCCACCGCAAGCGGCGGACATTTAAATCCCGCTGTAACAATTGCACTCGCTGCATTGGGCAAATTTCAATGGGCAGATGCGCCAATGTATATACTTGCGCAAATGCTTGGCGCAATGATCGGATCATTTTTTGTGTGGGTAGTTTACCGGCCGCATTTTCAAGCAACCAAAGATCCGGTTTTGATGCTTGCTGTATTCAGTACCATTCCGGCTATACGCAGCACAGTTAACAACCTCTTATCCGAGATCATTGCCACTTTTGTATTGATACTCGGGGTGTTATTTTTAACAGCTTCAAAAAACAGTCTCGGCAGTATGAATGCGTTGCCCGTTGCATTGCTTGTGTTGGGCATTGGCTTAAGTCTTGGTGGCTCTACCGGCTATGCGATTAACCCGGCGAGGGACCTTGGCCCAAGGATCATGCATGCCATTTTACCTATTAGCGGAAAGGGAACCAGCGACTGGCAATACTGTTGGATTGCCGTGGTGGGACCAGTGATTGGAGCATTACTTGCAGCGCTGTGTTATTATTTTATTCAGTGATTATTTGATCTGATGGTTAGCCTTGATACACTTTCACGCAGGGGGCAAAAGCTGCTGGTACATCATTCAACTGTAATCAACTGATAAGGGCACTCGAAAGGTTCCGCTGCATGTTCTTTTCTGCGGTTCTCAGGCGAGTCTATAGGAAGGAAGCCTGCCGTGTCGTAAAATTCGCCGCAACAAGAAGCGATAACGATTCACTTAACTTATGTAAAACTATTGTGTATGCTGATAGCAGCATTGGCTTACACTTCAAAAAAATAATAAAATTGACTATCAGAAAAGTACGAACAGATGTAAAAGCGTTGCGAAAAAGCATGCTAAACTTGTATTCAACCTCATAGCAATCAACAGGCATCACATCCCCAAAAGAATGCTATGATTGAAAACGAACTGCTCAAAACAAAAATATTTTCGAAGTTAATTTACCACCAAAGTTGGAGACGTTTTTTTAAAAGGTAGTGGCGCATCAGTCACCATTGTTGGATGGTGTGCTTACTTAGCAAACTTGGGAAGTCCGACAGTTTTAAGAATATGATTCGCTTTGTCTACTTTTTCCTTAAATAATCCTTTATCAAGATACCTGTCTAATTTCTTGTCAACTTTAAGTATGGTGAGTTTTTTATCTGTTGTTTTTGCCTTCTTCATACTACAAATTTACTTTTTTTCTTTTAACTAAAAACGCCTCAAATTCTCTTTTAATTTCAAACGGTATCCATTCCTTTTCAGCAGTAAGGCCAAAAACTTCAAAGTCAGGCTTTATAGAATCCAGGTTATTGGAAATTCCCATCCGATATAGCCTGGTTCGTGCCTTGGTACTTCCTGTTGCAAATATCATTGCTTCCGGAAATTTGTTAGTGAATTCGTAAAGAGTAGCAGCAACTGTAGCTAATACTTTCTCGCTATCTCCATTATTGGTTACCACAGAATCATTAATTTTCCCTGTGGTTTCATCTTTGTCGCCAAAGCCTAAGTTATAAAAATTATGAAGATGTGTTTCACTATAAATAACAAGTTTTGATATATTCCCTTTACTTCCTTCACTTACAAATTCATAAACCATCGAAGTCGCACCAACAATAACAGGATATTTTTCAATTTTCATATGGCTAAAATTGGGCTTTCATTTTTAGTTATTTTGTTGTAGTTGCCAGAGCATTTCTGCCAAACCATAGAAAGTACCCGCAAAGCCCCCTTATTAAGCCCATCGTTAAAACAGTTTGCGAGGCTTTGAAGATATACTTTTGAGTTGACTGAAGTCGCCGTAAAGTTTGCTATTGGGGACAATAGTATCGGCCTGGTCTTTTCTATTTGTTTATTTTTAAAAGTTAGTTTTTTTGATTAATATCTTTTTCAAGCTTTTCGTATTATACCTAAATCAGGACGTGATACCTTGAACAAGGAATGTTGATCGCATTTTTTTTAGCACAGGACATACTTCAATGCAATGATTGATTTCATAATGCTTACCTATCAAATCCTTAGTATACCTTTTTTGCAATAGTAAAATAAAAAGTACTGCCATTGCTACCGATAGACTCTACCCATATTTTTCCACCATGTTTTTCCACTATCTTTTTACAGATAGACAGACCGACACCTGTACCCGAAAATTCATTTTTAGCGTGTAGCCGCTGGAATATGATAAATATTTTGTCTGAAAATTTTGGATCGATCCCAATCCCATTGTCTTCAACAGAAAAGAGCCAATGATCCGCCTGTTCTTCAGCCTTAATCTTTATAAGCGGCTTTTCCGTACCGCGATATTTTAACGCATTGCCTACCAGGTTTTGCATCAATTGAAACATCTGAACCTTACTTGTTTGCGGCAATACCGGAAGATGATCAAATTGCACCACCGCTTCAGTTTCTGTGATAGGGTTTTTTAATACCTCTAATACCTCCTTCATTACCACATTCATGTCTGTATCCACAGCAACGTCCTTATTGGTGCCTGTACGTGAATATTCAAGCAGGTCCATTATCAACTGCTTCATACGGTCTGCGCCGTCCACAGCAAAGTGTATGTACTTTTCACCCGTTTCATCAAGCGTGCCTTTGTATTTCTTTTCCAGCAATTTCAGAAAGCTCGATACCATTCGCAATGGTTCTTGCAGATCATGAGATACGATGTATGCAAAGCGTTCCAGTTCCGAATAAGATGAGACTAACTCTGCCGCCTTTTTTTCAAGCTTTTGATTTGAGATAATTAATTCCTGTTCTATTTTTTTCCTGTCTGTTACGTCAAATCCCATCCCCATTATACATGGCTTTCCTTTATATTCCGTTACTTTTGAATTGTATAAAAACGGTATGTGCTGCTTGTCTTTTGTGAATAGACGGAATTCAGCCCCTGGTACCAATATCTTCTTTCTTAGTAAATCTTTTATACGTTGTTTAATTAATGGTTTTTCGGGTTCGTCATAAAAGTCAACCGGGTGCATGTGTTTGATCTCTTCGGCACTATAGCCCGAAACCGTTTCAAGATTTTTGTTCCATCTTATAAATTCACCTGTCTCATCATAGAGATAAAATATGCCGGGCAAACTGTTGATGATGGAATCTGATAATTCTTTTTCCGCAATTATATTTTTTTCTATTTCGAGTTTTTCTGTAACGTCCCTGAAATTGACCACAATTCCATTTACGTGAACGTTGTGTATCATATTGGTTAGCGTGCTTTCGATCCACCTGTTAGTACCATCTTTGTGAAGTACACGGTACTCTTTGCCCTTCAATGGCACACCGGGATTTGCAATAGCTTTTGCTATTTGTTGTTGTATTTCATCCAGGTCATCCGCATCTATAAGAGAAAATGCTCTCATATTGATAATCTCTTCTTCTGTATAACCGGTGATCCTTTTCACGGAGGGGGAAGTATACCTGATAGTACCCTCAGGGCTGATTATCTGTACCCCTTCAGCCGCCTGTTCTATCAGGCTGCGAAACTTTGCTTCACTATCTTTAATTGCTTGCTGTGCTTTTACCTTTTCTGTAAAATCAACACCAAATCCTACGAGACAGTTCTCTCCTTCATACTGTATCCGTACACCGGAAAAATAATAGGGGATCTTTTGTTTGTCCTTCGTTACAAAAAGTGCCTCAACATTACCATAACCTACTTCAAATACAAGGTTAATCTTCGTATCGAGCAATGCCCTTTCACGTTCATCATGAAATTGTTGGGAATGCATCGTTTTTATTTCACTAGCAGAATAGCCCGAAACAGTTTCAAAGTTTTTATTCCATCTTTTAAATTCGCGTTTCTCATTGTAGAGATAAAATACTGCAGGCAAACTATTGATAATTGAATCCGACAACTCCTTTTCTTTTTTAATTGCCTGTTCACTATTTACCCGGTCAGTCATGTCCTGCAACACCCCCATCATTTGGGCCGGTAGGCCATCATTATTGTATTTTATGTACGATCTGTTATAAAGCGTTTTATAAGTCCCATCTGCAATCCTGAAGCGGAACTCCTCCATAACAGTAATGCCTTTTTCGCCGGCAATCTTTTTGTAATATTCTCTTAATCTTGGCAGATCATCGGGATGCACTCTTTCTGCAAAGTCTGCCTGCGTTATCTTGTCTATTCCTTTTGTAAAACCATATAGCCGGTAAAGATTGTCGTTACCAGTTATCTCATCCATCATAAAATCAAGGTTCCAAATAGCGTCATTGGTAGCCTGGGCAATCAATTCAAAACGATCATTGGAAACTGATAGTTCTTGTTCTACAATCTTTCTTGCAGTGATATCCCGTACGAAGCCGATCAATGTATGCTCGTTCGCCATTTTTGAATTTATCTCTACGTCAATTATTTCACCATTTCTTTTTTGTAATTGCCGCTCGTATAATAAGCTCTTACCCTCCAAAAGATCCGGTATCCGCAGCGGTATCTTAGCCATATTTTCCTGTGGTAAAAAACTTTCAATATGGCTGCCCACCAGTTCATCACAGCTATAGCCGGTTAAGTCGCAAATGCTATTGTTCACTTCCACAATACGACCTTCAAAATCTGTAATCACAATCCCATCCGATGCCTGCTCAATAAGTGACCGGTATTTTCTTTCACTAGTCTCGAGAGATAATTCTGCGCTCTTTTTTTCGGTGATATCAATTACGGTAGTTAGCCAGTGGGGTTTATCATTAAGTTCGAGCGGCTCAATAGAAATCAATAAACAAACCGTGCAGCCATTTGACCTGTTAATTTCAACTTCATGATTTTTCAGACGTCCGTTTTCATTTAGGAGCGTTTCAACCTGATCCTGGTAATAGCTTTTATTACATTCATTTATTTTAGTCAGCAAGGCTGCTTGTACCGGCATTTTTCCAATTATTGTATCGATAGGTAGTTCGATTACATCAGCGAAATATTCATTGGCATCTATTATATTGTTCTCATCAGAAATAGCAAGCCCAATAAGGTCAGACTGAAACACTCGTGAAAATTTCTTTTCACTCTCTTTCAGCGCCTTTTCTGCATTTTTTCTTTCGGTTGTATTGCGTACAACAGCCAGCAGGGTTGTATCAGGCAACATATTTACGTGTATCTCAATATCTATCAGCGAACCATCCTTCCTCTTTAATTGTCGTTCAAGCATAGCCGTTTTCCCTGGCTGAATCGCAACCACTTTGGCCTCCCGAATGGTCATTTTTTTCTCAGGCAAAAGGTCTTTTAAATTCAACTTTGCAAACTCCTCTTTTGTATAACCTGATTCCAAATAAGCTGTTTTATTAAACTGGTGGATGGCGCCATCGAAAGAATATACAATGATACCATCCGATGCTTGTTCTATCAGTGACCGGTAACGTTCCTCACTATCTGCTAATGCTTCAGTCCGCTCTTTAACAAGGTTGCTTAACCGTTCAGGCCGAACAGCTATCATATAGATAAATGCGCCCATTATTACCGATAATAAGAATCCCAGGAACGCCAGCCAAAAGATATCACCATCGCCAATAGCGTTGCCTGCGGGAGTAGCAGAAAGAATCCATTCCCCATAGGGCACATTTCCAGAAATAAGATCCGCTTTTTTTACTTTTGGATGGGTAACAAAAATTTCTTCTTTTTTTGTGTCGGGGTTGATTTTAGATAATTGAAAATAAAAACCACTTGCTCCAGTAGTGTCAACGCCAGCCGCTTTCAGCAGGGTTGACAATCTTATCACTACGACAGAAAAACCCCAAAATTTATTTTCCCGAAACACCGGTAAACGACCAACAACCCCTATACCACCTTGTCTTAACTCCAAAGGGCCGGCAAAAAACAGCTCGTTCTTTTTGATGGCTTTATAAGCTTCCTTATTTCGGGATGAATCATGCAAAATATCGAAACCGATCGCCGCTTCATTTCCCTTAAGCGGATATATTTCTTTTATAATACCACCTGGCACAGATTGCAGCGCATCTATATCGGGATTGGAGTTCAATATCAGCGCGGCAATAGAATCGAAGTTCTTTATACTGCTATCTGATTCAATAAAAAGAGAGAGAGTCTTTGTTGCTGCCAGGCTTTGTGCCAATAAGTTCTGTAGCCGCTCTTTAACTTCAACTATGTATTTCTGTGTAATGACCTGCCGGTTTTCACGTTTTATTAATATGCGTTGATAGATGAGAATGCCGGCTAAAGATGTGAGTATTACAAATGTCAGTAATCCAAGAATGGCGGGCCGCTTTTTAAGTGAAGGGACCGCTATTAACCCGGAAGAACGTTTGGTTAAAACGTCAACGTTCGTTTGGTATTCTTTTGACATTCGCTGATGGGGGTTCAAATGTGATGGATATTGAATTGGTCTTAAATTAAAAACAATATGGCCCGGTTTCAATTAAAATCCAAAAATACTAATTCATCCAAAAGCAATTGCAATAAATGTATGATTTAATTTATTCATACTTATCAGGAAAAAGCTTGCTTTTTTTAGCCTTATAAATGATTTGTCCGATATAGTTTTCACTGTTAGATTTCTTATAAACAATTACCTATTCTTCAAATGTGAACTGGTAGTGACACGTGTAAAAATGTGGTTAACCAGCAAATATATAGCCAGTATTGTCGTTATTATTGGGCAGATAAAAAATCAACCTGCGAATTTTTTTTTGATTTAATCCATTACGTCCTATGATGGCTAAAAAATATTGCTTTCTTATTTTGTTGAACGTTTTGATGCTTGCAAGTGCTTCTGCACAAACAATATCATCGGATGAATACTTCCAGATGGCAAGGCGGGCTGCATTTGACAGCAGTGATTACCCTGCAGCTATTCGTTTATCCAAACTGGCTTTGCAGCAAAGCCCCGGCTATACAGATATTCAAATATTTTTAGGACGTGTTTATTACTGGAGCAATCAGCCGGATAGCTCGTTACAAATATTGAAGGCAGCGCTTGAAGGTAAACCCCGTTATGAAGAAGCATCGATAGCGATTACAGATATTGAATATTACAATGAACATTACGAGCAGGCATTATATTATTGCGAAAATGGTTTGCGACATAATCCTTTTTCGACAGAACTAAAGTTGCGGAAAGCCAAATGCCTTGCAGCATTAAATCGTTACCGGGAAGCTTATGCACTAACAGACAGCTTATTATTTACCGATCCCAAAAACAGTGTTGTAAGAGCACTGGCTGGAAGGATCCAGGATCTTAGTTCAAAAAATAAAATAGGTATTTCTTACGATCATACGGGGTTTGATAAACAATTTGCTGATCCGTGGCATCTAATAAGCCTGGATTACAGCCGCCAAACAAAACGTGGATCAGTTATAGGAAGGATCAATTATGCAAACAGGCATACGAGAAACGGTGTACAGTTTGAAGTGGATGCATACCCACGAATTTCAAAAAGATTTTATGCTTACACCAACATTGGTTTTTCACCAGGTATGCCGGTGTTTCCAAAGTTTCGTGCAGGTTTTTCATTGTATGCCAATCTACCGCTTTCATTTGAACTGGATGCGGGATTCAGGTACCTGAATTTTGACAGCGACACCTGGATATATACTTTATCAGTGGGCAAATACTATAAGAATTTTTGGTTCAATGGCCGAACCTACCTCACTCCTTCCAATAGCCGCATATCTCAATCTTATACAATAACCACCCGCTATTATTTAAAAGGTGCTTCCAATTATCTTTCGTTTTTTATAGGCAAAGGAATTTCTCCGGACGACCGCAGCCTTGTTAGCCAGTTAAACAATGCTTACAAATTACAAACAAAGAAAATTGGTGGCGGCTACCATTTTACTGTGGGGCAAATGAATGTAATTTCCTTATCAGCTTCTTATGAAAATGTTGAGTATTTACCCAAAACAAAAGGGAACCAATTAGGTTTGTCGGCCGGATATATGCGCAGGTTTTGATGTAAAAAACTAAACCGAAATTTTCACGCAAAGAAAAAAAGGAGCAAAGCCGCAAAGTCTATTCTCATCAGTTAGGTTTGTCGGCCGGATAAATGCGCAGGTTTTGATGTAAAAAACTAAATCGAAATTTTTACGCAAAGAAAGAAAAGGAGCAAAGCCGCAAAGTCTATGTTTGTCTTCTTTGCGATCTTAACTTGTATTACTTTGCGGCTTTGCGTGAAATGTGCCAGGGCTTAACCCAACGACATTGAATCGTCAATGGTCAATGGTCAATGGTCGATCGTCAATAGTCAATGGGTCAATGGCCAACTTCTACTTCGGATAATACTCCTTATAAATTGAATCTGGGACCAGTGGCTTTCCCTTCAGCATCTCATCATTCTTTTGTTTAAACCTTGCAAATGCCGCCTGTAGTTTTGCTTTAATTGCAGGATCAGTTTCTGGCTCTTCACCCATATTTTTTTGCAATTTATATACAGTCGTCTCATTCAGGTGATAATCACCACTAACGAAGTCAATGAGGTTGGTCTTTGTTTGCTTCAATGCATTGCTATGAATATTACGGAAACCACGAGCCGTGTCGATGCCGCTGCCGATCCAACTAACCACCGTGGGTGTGCGCAAATTATAACTATGTTTCAAATAGGCGAGCAAGGTGGGTGCAATATCTACGTGAGATGAGATAGACTCAAATTTAGCAGTTCTTTTCAGCAAAGGAGAGTAAATGATCAGGGGCACATGATATCTGTCAATCTTGGTTGACATTGGTATTTCCGGCATACGATGGTCGCCGGTAATCAGGAAGATCGTATTTTCAAATCCGGGTCTTGAGCGATAGTTATTAATGAACGTCCGTATTGCATCATCGGCATATAGGATCGACGAATATTGATGGGCGTATTTCCGGTATTCCTGTTTTTGTATTTCAGTAAAGTCAAGTTCGTTCATCCGCTCTTCCACCTTCTTTAAATAATGGTCCTGTTCATTTACCACGAACGGGCTATGAGTGGCAACTGTAAGCACCACTTGTAACGAAGGCTGTGCAGGTGCTAATGCATCTTTTTTAATCAACACATGTCTGAATAATTCCTTATCGCCGTAGCCCCACGAAAAACCATTATTCTCGGGAAGCTTTGGAAAATCTGCGGGGAAAGAACTGATATCAAAAATATGATCTATCTGCTGCTTTCGCAGGAACAGCGCCATATTATCAAATTCGGCATCGCCACCATAGTGAAACGAAGTACTGTAACCATTGGCTTTTAAAATACTCATCAGCGAAAGATGTTCCGGCATCTTTGCACCAAGTTCATTAAACCCGGTGCTGCCGAACGGCAATGATCCTAACAAGGAAGGAAGGGCTGCAAAAGTACGTCCACCATTACTTAAAAAATTTTCCCAGTAAAGACTATGCTTACTCAATGAATCAAGGAACGGTGTAAAGCTGCCCAGGTAGGCATTGTCGTTTGAAAATGCACGGCCCATACCTTCCACCAAAACTATTACAATATCAGGCTTTCGGGATGCGGTGTTTAAAAAAGGTGATAATACATCTGCAGTGCTATCAGTACGAAGAAAAGGAAACTTTGTTTCATCTACATACTGAAATTCTTTACTACTCTCTGCTGGCACATCATACGCTTGCGATGCAGGAAAAAAATGCTCAAAGGAAGCGGCAAAAAAATAGTTGAGTTTATTCTTTACAAGGTTACCGGCATATTCATCCCGAACTGTAAATTTATCAGGAGAAAATATACCAATGACTATCCATACAATTGCCGTGACAGATACTGAAAGGTTTATCCATTTAGCAGGTTTACGCAGCAAAGGGCTCACCCATTTATAGATGGCCAGCAACGCAGCGGCTACACCCACTATTGCAGCAATCACGCCGACACTAATCCCACCCGAGGCGCCAATCGTTTGCTTAATATCCCTCATCGAATAACCATACAGGTCTGCACCCAGCAGTACAAATGAAAGACTGAAATATTGCATCAATGCAAGCGAACCCAGCGTTAACAAAACAGTGATACTGATAACAGTAATCTCTGCTGTTTTTTTGCTGATCAAATAAAACAGTCCGTATAGTAAAGCCAGCAGCAGGTTAACCTTGAAAAAGAAAACGAGATCATTCAAATAGGAAAGCGATAAAATATAAGCAGGTTCCGGCGGGTATTGATGCAATACCCCGTTATATACAAAATCTGCCGCTCTCAGTAATATCAATAATAATAACCAGCCCGTTGCAATGGGTAAATAATCATACAACGCATTACGCAATTTCGATGCAAGCGCAGGCTTTTCAACTACAGCTCTGGGCTGCGCATTCAGGCCCAATCTTGTCATTTCACCCCAACTGTTTTTTTTGCGTATCAGGTCGATATTACCTTTTATGGCGGACCATACAACAAAGGGATGAAAGAAGAAAGGCTCCATTAAGGCTGTTAAAATAAGCTTCGCCACTTCGCCTCGTTTTTTGTACTGATTATAAGTAAGCACTTCCATTAAAATAGCGAATGTGGAGAAGAGGCATCCAAAGGTTAATACGAAAACAAGCAGTGCAAAAAAGAAGGTCCAGTTGATGATTCCCACCAGTGCGAAAAATACAAATCCAACCATCCCAATAAACTCAATGATTGGCGCAAGGAACTCAAAAAAGAACCAGTATGGATAACTAAGCATTCCCATTAAACCATACTTCGGGTTGAAGAAAAGCACCCTATGCATTTTCAGCATTTCAATGGTGCCCCTTGTCCAGCGGTTACGCTGCCGGCCCAATATTTTATAAGATTCCGGTGCCTCTGTCCAGCACAACGGATCGGGTATAAAAGCCACTTTATAAGGCATTTTGTGCTCTTCCATATACCTGCGCATCCGCACTACCAACTCCATATCTTCTCCCACTGTTTTATGATCATAGCCACCCGCCTTAATAACTATTTCCCGGTCGAATGCACCGAACGCGCCAGAGATCAAAAGCAATCCATTCAGCCTGCTCCATGCCATCCGGCCTAATAAAAATGCACGGATATATTCCAGCGTTTGCACACGGGCCAAAAAATTCTTTGGGAGGTTCACATCTACAAGGCGCCCATTTTCTATTATGCAGGAATTGGCGATCCTCACCACACCACCGGTGGCAATTACCCGCCGGTCTGTTTCCTCGATAAACGGTTTCACCAGCTTTAACAAGGCGTCCTGTTCAAGTATGCAATCTACGTCTATACATACCAGGTATTTATTACTTGCCAGGTTAATACCCGTATTTAAAGCATCTGCTTTACCACCATTTACCTTATCAATTACAATCAATTTTTTGTAAACCGTGTTCCTGCTTTTATACACTGTTTTTACCGGCTTCGCGGGAATATGCACATGGTATAAAAAATCAACAGCCTCAAGATCGTAGGCATCAATCAATTTTTGAATGGAATCATCTTTACTTCCATCATTGATAACAATTACCTCCAGGTGATTATAATGTATACTTAACAGGGAACGTACATTTTCAATAATGTTAGCGCCTTCGTTATAAGCGGGCGCTAGTATGCTTACGGATGGTACATAGTTGGAGGATGCAAGGAGTGTATAGTCAGTGAAACTGCTTTTACGTAAATATTTCCTGGTAGCGCCAATGGAGTAAACGCCGATTAAAATGTAAGACGTGAGAAGCGTGACCGAATATACAAGGATACCGTAGCTGAAAAGATCATATAAAACCTGCTTCCACATTTGTACTGCCTGTTAACCGGCCGATGGTTGCAGGCAGCGGTTTACAAGCTTTTTAAATTTTTCTCAAGATACAAAACTGTTTTGTTTGCGGCGAGTTTTACATCAACATCATCCGCTTGCTGCAGTGTTTGTAAAAATGGAAGGTCGTGGCGGGAAGCAACTCTTTGAAATTCATCGATAATACAGAGTCTTATATTCTTGTCTGTTTCATCGCGATAATGATTGTTTAATTCGAGTGCAACCGAGGGTGATGGCATTTGTCCAAGACAAAGTACTGCTTCTTTTCGTACAACCTCATCCGTATGATGGAGGCACTTAACAACCTCATCATACAATTCTATTGCATGTTGTCCTGCGATCAGCTTTAATGAAAATTGAACAACAGTGGCATTAGAGGAATTCAACCATTTGATCACCCCATGTTCTTCCATCACGGGCTCATGTGCCAACAGGTGGAGTAAATTTAATTGGTGCCATTCGGATAAAGGATAAGAAAGATTATCAAAAAACTGGAGGCCTTTGTATCCATTCAATCGCACTATGGAAGTTTGCGCTTCCATACGCACCATCATATCCTGGTCGTTGGTGAGGTTAAATATCGCTGAGTATTGGCTGTGCTGGTGCATTACGGCAAGCTCCTGTATACCTTTTGCTTTAATGTGCCATTTTTTACTTTCAAGCCTTTGCAATGATACCTGGTCAAGCGAGAGTTGGGCATATAAAATCTCCAGGTTCTTTCCTGATACACCGCTCAGGCTTTTCTTTACTTTCATTAGCTCTCTCAGCAAAACTTTTTTGGCAATGGGAGTTTGCAACAAATCATTGATAGATGGCGGCACAGCGAACACATGGCCCGGGCTACCTTCTTTTTCCAGGATCACATCCATGATCCATCCTTCCATTTGGGCGGCCAATGCACGGCGTTTTCCTTTCATCCTGCTTTTGTTCAATACAATGAACAGCATACTGACAACCATAAAAAAAGCAAGAAACACAAAAAATAAGATGGCAAAATAGAGATACTCGGCACGCATGAATGCCACTTTATCCAGGAGGATTATTTTGTACGGGTAGTACACAAGGGTATCGTTATTAGGTTGGCAACCGTAAGTTCAGTTGCAGAAACAATTTTATTTTTTTAACTATATCAGGCAGCTACCATACTAGCAAAACGCATTACTCTCAACGATAGTTCGTTCGGGCTGAATGGCTTGGTTATGTAATCGTCGGCGCCCAAATTAAAGGCTTCTACAACTACATTCTCCTGCCCCATTGCAGATAAAACTATTACCGGTAATTTTTTGCCTGATTTGTTTTTTACAAAACCAAGGATCTCAAGGCCCGAAGTGTAAGGCATCATGATGTCAGTGATCACAAGATCAAAATCATTTTCGCCGATGAGGCGGATGGCGTCACGACCGTTGTTAACTGTCATCACCAGGTGGCCATCTCTTGAAAGCTTAAGCTCCATAGTTTTTAACATAATGGGCTCATCTTCTGCAATTAAAATTTTCATAGGTATATGGTTAAATATGGATAGGATTCTCTTTATGCTTGTCTCACAATTTTGTCGTGCAACCTTTGGCGTTATTCGAATATCATTGCAACAAAAGCATTCATAGTATTGCAATATACACTTCCACTTTCAAATTCTTCACATTCCCCTGCCGATGTAGAACTCTATCTACTCCAAACAAAAATGATAATAAACCCGCCCCTGATCCTCTTGTCCGCTGCTCTTATTTTTTTTATAACGTCTGCAGATGTAATCGGAGCGCTGTTTTCAAAACCTCAAATTCTTCGTTCACCTTATTCACCAAATCAACAAGCTGCGGAGATACCGCACCTGATTTTGCTATCGTTTCAGTTTGCTCCAATATTGTATAAAGTTTAGTTGCCTGCAACATGCCCGTGCTGCTTTTTAATTTATGTGCACTCCTGGCAATGGTGGAAGCATCCGGGATATCCAGGGCCTGCGTCATCTCGGCGAGGTCCTTCGGCGTATCTTCCAGGTATAGTTCTATCACCTGGATCAAAAAATTTCTATCATCCATCTCTTCAAGGAAGCTGAGGTCAAACATTTTTTGTTCAGCGATCATCATAGTATTTTCATTTTTAAGGTTGCTGCTAAAGACTATCAAGTTTATTATTGCCTTTAAACAGGTCGGATTATGAAAGTTATCATTGTCATAACTCCATTATTGCTAACTTATTGTGTAGAAAAAAGTAGAAATCCTTCTACCTAAAACCACTTCATTTTGCTACAACAAAAATTGGCTGAAAGGTTAATATTTGCATCGGCATGTACACTTTAATGGCTGTTTAATACAACACACAGGCTTTACAAAATACATGCAGGTTCGAAATAATATCAGCCGAAAGGAAGATAATTTTCCTGGTCAATAAAATGATAATAAAGACCAGGGTATTTAGAATCTGATTTTACTTAAAAAACAAGAAAAAGATAGTACCAATCCATGGATCACCCGGCAAATGCAATTTCAATTCTTATTATTGAAGATAACCCTGCAGATCAACTGCTACTCGAAGTACATTTGTCGGAGACCAACCTGCATATTGGCGAGGTAACAACTGCCTCCACTATTAAAGCAGCTATCGATTTGCTGCGCAAGCAATCCTTCTCATTGATATTTCTCGACTTTTTTTTACCAGATAGCAGCGGCTTACAATCTTTTATCGAGTTGTCGCAGGTGAATGCAAAAATCCCTGTTATCATTTTAAGCGGCTTAACAGATACCGAACTTTCCATCAAGGCGATCAGTGTAGGTGCACAGGACTTTTTAATAAAGGGTGAGTATACCGTGCAGATGCTGGAAAAGGCAGTTCGTTACAGCATTGAAAGAAAAAAGAATCTTGAATTAATAGAGGAGAACAATGAGCGAAACGATATTATATCAAAGGCTACCAACGACATTATTTGGGATTGGGATCTGCAGACAAATAAAGTAAAATGGTATGGACAGGGATTAAAAAACTATCTGCCTGAAAATACACTGGAAGATAATGTCCCCCCCGATTTTTGGGTGACCGGCTTGCACCCGGAGGAGAGAACAAAAACAATCATGAGGCTGCACAGATCTATACTGAATGGCGGTGGCAACTGGGAAGGTGACAATCGTTTTTTACGCATAGATGGAACGTATGCGCACATTAATACCAGGGGTTATATATTGTCAAATCCGGAAAGGAAAGCTACCCGGATGATTGGTTGCATGCAGGATATTACAGACCGTAAAAATGCAGAGCTGGAAGCAACAAAGGCAAGGTTTGATGCAGAAGAAGCAAGAAAAACGCAGGAGCAATTCCTTGTAAATATGAGTCACGAAATTCGCACTCCTATGAACGGCGTAATTGGAATGGCGCACTTGCTGGCAGGCACTCAGTTAACAAAAGAACAAAGCGAGTTTGTAGAAACGATCAATGAATCCGCGGGCAACCTGATGGTGATCATTAATGATATACTTGATCTTACAAAGATCGTTGCGGGCAAAATTACCATTGATAAAGTTGATTATATTTTCAGCGATATAATAAAGAACAGTGTACAAATAACGAAGCTAAAAGCTGAAGAAAAAGGTATCCTTTTAAATAGCCGTATCGATAGGAATATACATCCCGTTTTGCTGGGTGATCCTTTCCGCCTGAACCAGATATTGGTTAATTTAATAGGCAACGCCATCAAGTTTACGGAGAAGGGCGAGATAAATATTAGAGTAAATTTATTGGAAGAAGATACTGAATCAGTAAAGCTTGAATTTTCTATACAGGATACCGGCATTGGCATTGAACAAGATAAGCTCGATACCATCTTTGAACGGTTCACACAAGCTTCGAGTGATACTACCCGTAAGTTCGGCGGCACAGGCCTCGGACTCACCATTACCAAGCAATTGATCGAGTTGCAGGATGGTTCAATTCATGTGAATAGCAAGCCCGGTGTTGGCAGCACTTTTACTTTTTACATGCGCATCGCTAAAGGAAATGCAGCCTTTGCCGTGGAAAAAAAGAAGCCGGCGCTGCATGGGTCAAACACCCTTGACAGCATAAGAATATTGCTGGTAGAAGATAACCTGATCAACCAGAAAGTGGCCGTAAAAATTCTGACAAACGAGGGCGCAATTGTGGAAATTGCCAATCATGGAAAAGAAGCGATCAGCATGTTAAGGCTTAAAGAATATGATATTATATTGATGGATATCCAGATGCCTGAGATGGATGGATACCAGGCAACAAATTATATCAGGACGGAAATGCCGGCCAGCATTAGTAAAATGCCGATCATTGCTATGACTGCATCAGCGCTTATTTCCGAAAAAGATAAATGCATCATCGCCGGTATGGATGATTATATAACCAAACCGTTCCAGGCGAAAGAATTATTTGAAAAAATATTGGGACAACTGTCCGGTATCACAACTGAAGCACCCGTTATCTGATCCACTACATACACGCTTGCTTCTCTGCTGTTTTCTGTAAAAAATTCCCCGTTTTATTTGTTCCAAACTTTAGGTTAACCCCTGATATGATACGCTTTTGGCTGCACAAATGCCCTGATGCCCTGGTAAGACAAGGTGCTTCCCAGCCCGGACGATTTTCTTCCGCTCCATGGCAAGCCTGCACTTACTCTATCGCAACAGTTCCAATAAACAGTGCCTGTATTTACTTGTTGAAATATAGCTTCTGCACGCTCATAGCTTTGCGAATAAACAGCCGCTGTAAGTCCATACTCAGTGTCCTGCATTAATACTGCCGCCTCCGCATCATTCTTTACTTTCTGTATGCCAATCATCGGCCCAAAAGATTCTTCCTTCATCAGGCTCATGCTGTGATCAACATTCACCACCACTGTTGGCTCCATAAAAAAACCTTTGCCTTTAATTATATTTCCACCATATAAAACGGTAGCGCCTTTGCTCGTTGCATCTGCTAACTGGCCCATTAAAAACTCCTGTTGCTCCTTCCTGCTAAGTGGACCGATCCCCGTGTTTTTATCCATAGGGTCGCCGATGATCAGCCTGCTGCATTGATCTGCGAAGGAAGCCACAAATGCATCATATATTTTTTCATGCACATAGATCCTTTCTACCGCACAGCAGCTCTGGCCGTTGTTATACACCGCACCCTCCAAAGCATCGGCGGCGGTCTTTTCAATATCTGCCACATCATCCATTACATACAACGGATCTTTTCCACCAAGTTCCAGTTGCAGTGGTACCAGTTTTGGAGCAACCTTCTCAGCAATATGCTTACCTGTTTTGTGACTTCCCGTAAAGTAATATCCATCCAGTGGCAAGGCTAACAAATATGCACCGGTTTCAGCGCCACCGATAGCTACCTGGAAACAACTTTCCGGCACGCCAGCTTCGTGTAAAAGTTTCCCGATATGAAGCCCCGTAAGCGTCGTATACTCTGAAGGTTTATAAAAGACCGTATTGCCTCCGAGCAATGCCGGGATAAAAACATTTACGCCAACGAGGTAAGGATAATTCCATGCAGAAATATTTGCAATAACACCCAACGGTTCGTACACAATTTTTTCCCTTGTAGCTCCTTTTGTTGTTATCCATTCCGGCGCCAGGTATTTTGCCGCGTTGTCAATAAAAAATTTGATACGGCTTCTTGCACCATTAATTTCATTGTAAGATTGTTGCAACGGCTTGCCCATTTCACTGGTAAGCGTAAGCGCTAATTCATCTTTGTATGTATCCAGCAGTTCATAGAATTTGGCGATTACGGCTACCCTATCCTCAACACTAACGCTTGCCCATAAAGGCTGACCGATCTTAAGCTTTTCAAATTTTTCCTGTAGTGATGCCTGCGTATCTTCCTCCAGTTTGGCGATCGTTTCTTCAGTTGCAGGATTTATTATTTTCATGTATTTTCAGTTTTTAAAGTTTACACATTTCACTCACCCATAAAGTTTACACCTTTCACTCACTCATAAAGTTTACACCTTTTTAAAAGGTGTAAACTTTTATTGTCCGCAAGCCCTCAGAATTAGCTTTTCGCATCATTGATTAATCTGAAGCGACTTGCCTTAAAAAAAATTTTTGTCCGAACATTTGCATTTCATGGCAGCATCGTTGCATCGCCCTCTTGTACATTTAAACCTTTGGCGGCAGCCACACTCACCATAAAGTTTACACCTTTTTAAAAGGTGTAAACTTTTATTGTCGGCAAGTCCTTGAGAATTAGTTTTTCTTACCATAGATAATAGTAAAGAGACTTGGGTATTTACAACGTACCACAAAGCTGCAACAGTACAAGTGAGTGACACAAGAATGCCGCCATGAAAAACAAAAGTTCGTAAACAAAATCTAATAACCCATCACAAAAAGTGAACTACTCAAGCATCTATAAAATCTACTCTAACCCCTTCACCCTAAACCTTTCCCCAAAGCACTCACTCAAAAATCTTTCCCGAATATTTATCGTTGCAGGCGATTGGGCAAGCCCTGATTTAAACATTCTTTCCGGGTGCCATTGTATGCCTAGGAAAAATGGTTTGCTATTGCTATCGGCACGCTCTATACCTTCAACAATTCCATCGTCCGACATCGCATTTATTTTTAAGCCTTTACCCGGCCCATTGACCGATTGATGATGAGCGCTGTTTGTCAATATGCTATCTGTGTTAATGATCTGATGAAGCATTGTATCCGGCAACAAATTTACTCCATGTACCTTATCAATTTCGTCGAAGCGATGAGTGATGTTGGAATCATTTCCAATATCCTGCGTAAGGCTGCCTCCTAACAGACAATTGACCAACTGCATTCCCCGGCACACACCCAAAACAGGAATATTATGCTGCTGACTTATCTCAAAAACAGTCTTCTCAAATTCATCCCGCTGCTCATTAAAACATTCAGGAGCATTCGCATAATCGCTCTTATTATTGCCGTAATATTTTGGATGTATATCCAGCCCGCCAGATAATACAATACCATCCATCTCCTTTACCACATCAAGGTTGTTATCCTCTGCCGACAGTTTTACTACTGATATATCATCATCGGTTTTCAGCCAGGTCACATAGTTGTTATGCTTCTCGGCCGTACCGGTATAGGTAAGCCCAATTTTTATTTGCCGTTTCATTTATAAAGCCTCCGTGTACAATTGTTTAAAGTCTTCTCTTGTTACCGTCCGGGGATTATTTGGATGACAAAAATCTGCCAAAGCAAGGTCGGACAAGGTTTCTATATGCTCCTCTTTTACACCAATATCCCGCAATTTAACAGGCAAGCCCAACTGTTTGTTCAATTCGAAGAGATGCTCTACAACCGCTTCGCCGGTTTCAGTTGACAATCCCATTGCGTGCGCCATTCTTTTAAATTGTTCTTCTTGTCCTGCAATGTTGAAACGCATCCCATAAGGCAGGTTAACCGCATTGGCAAGGCCATGATGTGTATCGAGTAACGATGATAAGGGATGTGCAAGAGAATGCACCACACCTAATCCTTTCTGAAATGCAACGGCTCCCATCAGCGAAGCGATCATCATGTTACTTCTCGATTCAAGGTTAGGTTTGTTTACCGCATCCGCAATGGAACGGCTGATCAGGTAAATGCCTTCGAGTCCAATGCCCGAAGACATGGGATGAAAATTTCTTGAGATGAAGGCTTCCATATTATGTGTAAGCGCATCCATACCGGTAGCTGCCGTTATGAAGGGAGGCAGTTCCATCGTTAGCAATGGATCAGCAAATACCATTTTCGCCATCAATTTAGGAGAGAATAAAATTCGCTTACGATGTGTATCATCTTCGGAAATAATTGCGCTTCGTCCTACCTCGCTGCCAGTGCCGCTGGTGGTAGGAACTGTAATAAAATGAGGTACGTCTTCAGTCACAAAAACATCGCCGCCGATCAAATCATCATAATCAAAAAGATCGCGGTGGTGATGAATGCGCAATGCAATTGCTCTCGCCACGTCCATTGCTGCTCCGCCGCCAATACCAATAATACAATCCCTTTCAGTCACTTTAAACGCTTCTCCCCCTTTCAACACATCTGACTTAACCGGATTTTTATGGATATCAGAAAAGACCTCAATTGAAATGGAATGATCGGTAAGATTATCTTTTATCTTCTTAAAAAATTCAAGTTGGCTCACTGCGGGGTCTGTTACCAACAATGCTTTGCTTAATGCATTGGCTTTAAGGTGAGCAGGTAATCCGTTTACTGCACCAGCTCCGAATTGAATGATCGTAGGATAATTAAATTGCCTTATTGTATTGAAATCAGTCATAAATTTTATTTTTATTTTGAAGCCGGCTACTGTAGGCGCAGGACTCCCGTCCTGTGTCCACATGTTACTAATACTTTGCCTATTATTCTTAATCTAAGATTATCGCCGTAGGCGCAGGACTCCTGTCCTGTGTCTACATGTTACTAATGCCTTGCCCATTTTCCTAATCTAAAATTATAATATCCAATAACCCCTTTTCATTTTGAAAGTAATCAATTGCGCTACTAAGTTTCCAATGCTAGGGCTCTGTAACAAAACCAGCAGTTACAGGATTCCAGTGCAAATAATTTAGTTTTTGATTATAGAGAAATATAGAATCCAGCAAAACGGGATGATTTTCATGTTCCCAAAATTTAAAATGAAAATTACTACTGCTCTTTTTGCCTTCTTCTTCAAATGTATGCAACAAATATTTACGCCTGCTTTCTGTTGGGTTATTAATGATCGCATCCACCAATTTCATTGCTGTAAAACTTTTTATATTCCGCAGAACCAATCCAGGATCATTATTGTTTTTAAATGAACAAATCATATGCAGGTGATTTGTCATTAATACCCACGCATGTAAAACTAATCCTTGATTTTTTTGACAAAAACGAATACTATCCAATAAAATATCGCGGTAAATATCTCTTGTGAAAATATCGGACCAACCGACAACGGTTGAGGTAGTAAAATAAACAGCCTCCTGATCTATAAACTTATATTTAGAACTCATTTCTCTTTTAGAATTAATTTATGCAAAATATTGAAGGTTAAGTAACATGTAGACACAGGACAGGAGTCCTGCGCCTAAATGCGTAAACAGCCTCCTGATCTATAAATTTATATTTACTACTCATTTCTCTTTTAGAATTAATTTATACAAAAAGTTGAAGGTTAAGTAACATGTAGACACAGGACAGGAGTCCTGCGCCTAAATGCGCAAAGATTTTAAAAAGGCAAGCCATGCAGCATCCACCCGATTGAAGTACTGGCCGGATACATCCATTGTGCATGCAGGGACGGCCCAGGGCCTGGGTCATTATTCTGACTGCTGAATGCACCCCAAGAACCATTAAAATGCATGATAATATCGGCTCCTTCATATTCCGGCAGGAGATGTTCAACTTCGCCTAAATTGGGAGGAACAGCACAAAAATACTCACGCGTGCCCGTCCCGTCGTGGTTTGGCGCCTGGGAGTACTTCCAATATTCCGAAGGATAAAATTCATGTGTGCCATATTCAATATATACAATCGGGTGAGTGTATTTCAATGTAGCAGGGTCCTGTTTAAAACGCACAATGTTGTTTTGTGTCTGGTCGAAATCATCACTTTTGACGAAGTTTTTGTTGGGACCAAGCTTTATAATATTAATGTCGGGATTAAATCTTGCATTTGCGCCCGTAATTTCCCGGATCGTGCCGGCAGTTGTGTCTTTGGTTTTCGCAGACATATCGAAACGAAATTCCAACCCATGTACATAATGAAAAACAGAGACAATTGAATCTTCTCCATTGCCCGGATGAGGATCATATAAAAGCTGTACACTTGTCCAATCGCCCTCATGGTCGGCAAGGTCAGGATTTGGGTTAGCGGAATTATACCCAAAAAATTGCCAGTATTCTATTTTATAAAACGTTTTTGCATTAGGCATGAAAAGATCATGCACATCCTTTTGCCCAGACGATTCATTATACGGAACCACATGTCCATACAGCCCAATGTTACGTTGGTTTTTACATTCTTCCCATGAACTGCCTTTTCTTACCTGGTCTGCAGGATCAATATGATATGTGGTTGGTAAGTTTTTCGCATTCGTCATAAGCGAACTTGAAGTAGGATGAGCTGATGTTGGAATGCTGAATAATAATGCGTGGGGATTTTGTGCCAGGGCAAAATTGGTCAATTGGATAGGAGCACCGTCCTCATCTGTCCCCTGGATGAGCCTGGACCCCCTGATATAAGTTAGCACATCTGTGGGAAGATACTGTTCTTCAGTGTCTCCCTCTTTTGAAAAACTATAAAACGGTGAATATTTATCCAACAATCTTTTTTCCTCCCGGTCATCAATGCTGTCCAAATCATTATCCACTAAATCCGGGGGAACAAAATAATAGAACAAATCCTCCGAGATAATAGAATCTTTGTATTGGAAACCACCCCCGGGATTGGGAAAACCGGTACTGCCTTTTTTACTGTACGTGAAATACAATTCGTAGGCTCCCGGAGGAAGCGCATATGTGTGAAATTCGCTTGAAAAATTTTCACCTGGGGCGATTTGCGGAACAGTGTTGGCAAAGGCGCCGGAAGAAAGAAGGGCAATATTACCGATCCTGGCAGTGACTTCCCCCGGCAAAGTCATGATCTTGTTTTTGAGTGTATATTTAAATATGACTTCGCTTCGTCCTTGCATAGTAGTCTGCACCCATTTCCCGGTGGATGGATCGTATTGCCCGGGATCAATTGAATTGAGTTCAATGCTAAATGGAAAAGATTTTTGATTTAGTTTTCGGGTTCCAGGTCCGCTACAGGAAATCAGTGCTGGTAAGGCTAACGTAATGACAAAAGGAAGATAATTTTTTTTCATGTCAGTATATTTTAAAAGTATTCCTGGCTGCTCCATTTGGTTTTCCGCTTCTCCAGGTTTATTTTGACATGGTTTTAATTTGTCCGTTTTAGTTAAACATATAAATTTTAAAAACCGGATCTATTCTTGTTTTTATAATCCCAATATCGCTCCCTGTTATAGTTTACTATATTATCTGTAAAAGGAAAAGATACAAACAGCGCACAAATAAGTAATATAAAACCAATGCCTAAGTAATCTTCATTCATATTTAAAGAGTAGGATTATATACTTCGTTCGCGATGCCTTTTCTGTATTGTACCAGCTCTTTTAAACACAATGGTTTTGCGTCCGAATGTTAAAGGAGATACAAGGTTATTAAAGCCGTCAATATTTTCGTGGTTTTAATAGCAGCCTTTTCATCTAAAGAGACTTTAAGTTATGGATCAGTTTAATACTTATCAACGCTTATTGTTTGTTGGCTATTAATAGTTCCACCCTTTTAAGTCTCATTTCAAGGTCGGCTATCTTCTTATCTTTTTCATTATTCAATACACTTAATTCCTGTACGGCTTTTACAAGTGGCACTACAAATGATGCATAACCGATTGTATAGTTATCCTTATCGTTTTCTGGATGGTGAACTCCATCGAAATTATAGCCTAGTTTTTTTGCGGCGGCTTCAACTTCCTGGGCTATAAAACCGGTTTGCTGTTCAGTGTTCAGCGTTTTCAATCTTTCAGTATATCTTTTTTTGACAGTTGTATTTTTAATAGTATCCATTCTTTGTTTAATACCAAGGAATTCATCTATTTTTTCAGCATTGAGATGATAAGTTACAGGATGAAGTTTATTAATGAATGCAAGACCCGGTACATTTTCTTCTATGTTGTCTTTAAATCTTCCATCTGAAAATGATTGCCAGGTTCCGTAGCCTCCTGTAAGGTTTGTGTTAGAAGCGGTACCAATAACGATTTTATCATTTGCATTGGTCTTTGCATTAAAGCCGATTGCAGTGGCGTTGTCAAGGTTACCTGTAGACACATCGGCGTTATAGCCAATAGCAGTATTGAAAACACCGGTACCATTATTGTTCAATGCCCCAGATCCATTCGCAGTATTGCCATTACCTGTTGTATTATTTGCCAATGCCAGATATCCATTCGCAGTATTGTTTATTCCGGTACTATTACCATATAAAGCCAGATATCCATTCGCAGTATTATTAGATCCGGTTGTATAATATAAAGCCTCGTATCCATAGGCTGTATTGTTGCCTCCGGCAATATTGCTATACAGGGCATAACCACCGGTTGCAGTATTGTGGTATCCCGATGTATTAAGATACATTGCATAAGCACCATTAGCCGTATTCCATGCACCATTTGTATTGTAATCTAAGGCAGCTGAACCGTTTGCAGTGTTATAACTGCCGCTTGTATTTGAAGCTAAAGTTGCATAACCTGTAGCCGTATTTTGATTGCCGGTTAAATTGTTGTACAATGCCTGGCTTCCAATAGCTGTATTGTTACTGCCACCGATATTTTCCTGCAATGCTCTTGATCCTGCTGCGGTGTTATACCCACCATTGGTATTGGCATGTAATGTGGTTAAGCCAATAGCGGTATTATCGCGGCCGTCAATGTTCGCCGATAATGCTCCGTAGCCAAGGGCTGCATTATAAAAACCTGAAGTATTGGCTTCAAGTGATGCATACCCTACAGCAGTATTATACAAACCTGTAGTATTAGCAGACAAAGCATTGTAGCCAATAGCGGTATTTTTTGTGCCTTCATCCGCGTTGAAATTGGCACCGGTGCCATTGTTACGCAAAGAAGAAACTCCTATCGCTGTGTTATAATTACCCGGTGTGCTGCCGGAAAGTGCATTGGCACCAAAAGCCGAGTTAGAATTTCCGGTATTGCTTCCTCTTAAAGCTTTGAATCCAATGGCTGTATTATTTAACGCACTGTCAATAATCCCTGCCCATGTATTCTTTATCCTGAATAACAAAGGTTGTGCATCCGTTGTTCCAATAAAATTGGTAGCAGCATTTGTGCCTGCGTTTCCTGTAAGCGACCAGCCATTTCCGCTTGCCCCTATCTGTGTCCACACGGTTCCGTTATGGTACCAAAAACTGCTGGTAGTAGTATCATAAACCATCAGCCCTTTAGCAGGACTTACAATGCCTGTGCGGCTTGCAGTCGATGTACGTGGTATCAGCAGGCCTTTGGTGCTGGCCTTTATTTCCAGGATGGCGCTTGCATTGGGAGTGGTAGTGCCGATGCCGATGTTTTGTGCGGTGGCATGGCAAACAACAAACAGTGCTACGGCCGATAATATTACCTTTTTCATTTTATCAGTTTTTATTAATCAGTAAATTTTCTATTTTCATAAGCCGATCGAGTAAGTCTTTATTTATTTTTCTTTGATTTTCATTTTCCAATTTTAAAACTTCAATCTGTTGCTGTTGTTCCTGTACTGCTTTCACCAACGGCACCACAAATTCAGCGTAACGTAACCCATATTGCCCGTTAGGATCCTGGGGTTTATCCACTCCGCTAAAATCGTAATTGACAGATTTCGCCGCCGCTTCTACCTCCTGCGCTACAAAGCCGGTATGCCGGATATTTTCACTGCTGTAATCCATTTTTTTGCTGATGGAATCAGGAAAATTCAGCCTCCTGGTTAAACTAAAAAGGTCGAGCGAATAAGTAACCGGGCGAAGTTTTAGAATAAAGTCCAGTCCCTTAACATCTTCCTGCACGCCTTTTTTGTAACGCCCATCACTTAGATTGCTCCAGGGCTGGTATCCGCCAATGCTTGAAGAGAAAATGCTGCCGATCCGCACCTGGTTATTGCCATCAACAGTGGAGTTACTGCCCAGTGCCATCGAGTTAAAAAAGTTGCCGGTGGGATTTGCATTGTACCCGATAAATGTGCAGTTGGAATTATTTGTGAGGTTATGACCAGCGTTGTACCCGATGGCCGTATTAAGCTCACCGCCCGTATTTTGATCCAACGCACGCGAGCCGCAAGCAGTATTAAATTGTCCGCCTATGTTATTATTTAAGGCACCTAACCCAATAGCAGTATTATCGCGGCCATTGATATTACTTTGCAATGCATCCAGGCCAATTGCCGTGTTAAAATAACCGCTTGTATTTGCTGTAAGCGAAGCAAACCCTAGTGCGGTGTTGTACAAACCTGTTGTGTTAGCAAACATCGACTGTGTTCCCACCGCTGTATTTCTCGTGCCCTCATCTAAAGCAAAATTGGCGCCTGTGCCATTATTAAACATTGCCTGGGCGCCAATAGCCGTATTATATTTTCCACCGGCATTATTATAAAGAGAAAGCGCACCGATCGCTGTATTGTAAAATCCCGTGTTATTACCAAACAGTGCTTTTGAGCCGACGGCAGTATTCCTGGTAGCTTCTACAATTCCGGTTGCGCCGGTACCATTATTGAGTAAAGCACTATCACCAATTGCCACAAGATTACTTGTGATTTTATTAAAGTAAAGAGCATTAGTACCAATTGCAATATTAGAGTAACCGCCCTGGTTGCTAAAAGCAGCGTAATAGCCAACACCGACGTTTCCATTCCCTGTAATATTAGACCGCAGCGCAAGTTCACCGATAGCAATATTATCGTTGCCTGAAGCATTTAGCTCCATGGGCTGGTTGCCTATAGCAATATTTCTTGTACCTGAGGCATTGCTGAAAAGCGCCCGGTTGCCGAGTGCTGTGTTATAATAACCTGTTGTATTAAGATAAAGTGAAAAGCTGCCGAGCGCCGTATTTCCTGACCCGGTAGTATTCCTAAACAATGCTTTTGAGCCAACTGCGGTATTGGAAGTAGCTTGCGAAGCAGCAATAACGCCCACTCCGTTAAAGTAGAGCGCTGAATCTCCAATGGCCACCAGGTTACTACGGTCGGTATTGTAAAACAGTGCTGCTGCCCCGGTGGCTACATTGCCAAAGCCCGTAGTATTATTAAACATCGCCGCCACCCCGTTGGCAGTATTGTTGATTCCGGCAGTGTTGCCTTGCAAAGCGTTTAACCCGGTTGCAGTATTGTAATCTCCTGTTGTGTTGTTATACAATGCATACGCTCCATTTGCAGTATTAGAGATACCGGTAGTAGTATTAAATAATGAAGCAAATCCAATGGCAGTATTGGCTGCACCCGACAGGTTAGAGTAAAGGGAATATGCGCCATTGGCGGTATTATCATAGCCCGTTGTATCAGCAATCATGGATTGGTAACCAATTGCCGTATTTCTATAGCCGGTGGTATTTGCCGTTAAGGCCTGCATACCAATGGCGATATTATAATTGCCTGAAGTGTTTTTTCGCAGCGCATTAGATCCAAGCGCCGTGTTCTGTGCTCCATCTTTATTATTGTTTAGCGCCTTGTAACCAAAAGCGGTATTGTGTGTGCCATTCGTGATAGAATCCAGTGTCCTGAATCCGGCAGAAGTATTGAATGAGGCGGAGTCGATAATGCCGGCCCGTATATTATTTACCCTGAAAACAATAGGCGCTATATCCGTTGTGCCGATGAAGTTAGTGGATGGGCTCGTTCCCGAATTGCCTATCACTGACCAGCCATTAGCACTTGCTCCCATCTGCCCCCACGCAGTTCCGTTATGGTACCAAAAGCTATTAGTTGTAGTATCATAAACCATCAACCCTTTGGCAGGACTAACAATGCCTATGCGACTTGAAGTTGAAGTACGCGGTATCAGCAAACCTTTTGTGCTGGCTTTTATTTCAAGGATAGCACTTGCATTGGGAGTGGTTGTACCAATGCCGATATTTTGTGCACAGAGATTAAAGCCGGTCACCAGAACAGTAAGCAGAATAGCTAATTTTTTCATCGTATTATTTTTTTGGTTTGATAAACGAAAAATCCTTGGTAAGATACAGTTGATGGCAGACGCCGGCATACCCTCAAACGGGGGTTTTGCGGCCATTTTCCATGTGTTGACAAGGCATTGATCTCATGTGCCGGGGTGCAAATTATTGCCGCACCGGAAATGTTGTACGTTAACCTGGGGTATTTACAAAGTGAGGGTAGAAGTGTAATGTGGGTAAAAAGCTGATCTCACCTTTATACAGATAGGGAATACCAATAAAAAGTTACTGAAAATTTTCAGTATTAAAATATGCTTGTGGAAATATTTTGAAATGGGATACCGATAAAGTTTTTGTAGGTTGCAGCGCTCACCGCATTAAATGATCTCCATATACCGTTTAAGCTCCCAGTCGGTTACTACCTTTGAGAACTGTCTCCACTCCCACTCTCTTGTTGCTGCAAAATGATTTACAAATGCTTCCCCGAATAACTCCTTTGCAACATCCGACTGCTTCATGTTTTGCGTGGCTTCCCAAAGGTTTTTGGGTAGTACTCCATGCTGTACATCAGCATAACCGTTCCCTGCAGTTGCGGGCGTCTTTAATTTCATTTTGTTTTTTATCCCATACAGTCCTGATGCAAGGCAAGCTGCCATTGCGAGATAGGGATTACTGTCGGAGCCCACTACTCTTGTTTCCAATCTTGTTGATGAACTGCCGGCGGGTAGTGCACGCAATGCAGTGGTACGATTATCGAAGCCCCAGGTGAGTGTTGTGGGAGCCCAGGCGCCTTCTACCAATCTTTTGTAACTGTTAACCGTGGGGGCAAACATTGGCAGTATGAACGGCATACAAAATAATTGTCCTGCCATATAACTTTCCATTAATGTGCTGATGCCTTGCTGTCTTTTTTTATCGAAAAATAAATTTTGTTTACTGTCCGCTGTCCAAAGGCTTTGATGCACATGGCCGCTGCAACCGGGAAGGTTTTCACTAAACTTTGCCATGAATGTTGCAAGGAGCCCATGACTGTGGGCAATCTGTTTTACCGCGGTCTTAAAGAGTACGGCCCTGTCTGCTGCTTCCAAAATATCTGAATAGGTGATGGCTGCTTCGTACACGCCCGGGCCGGTTTCGGTATGCAATCCTTCCAGGGGCACATTAAATTTTTTCAGCCCATCAAACAGGTCATTGAAGTAATCATTCTTTTGTGAGGAACGCAGGATGGAGTAACCAAACATACCTTGCGTCATGTGCTCGGGATTGCGAAATTTGTTCGCGTATAATTCAGTACAATTATCCACGAAATTGAACCATTCAAATTCCTGTGAGCAATATGCATTATAACCTGCCTCTTTTGTCTGGCTGATGATCTTTTTCAATAAGCTCCTGGGGCAAACACTCAGATCATTTCCTTTTGCATCTCTGAAGTCTGCGAGGAAAAAAGGTATATCATTTTCCCAGGGAATTTGCCGGAAGGTATTAATATCGATCACAGCGGTTGCATCAGGATAACCAGTGTGCCAGCCACTGTACTGAACATTATCGTAAGCGGCATCATTTGCATCCCATCCAAATATTACATTGCAAAAACCAAAACCTTTTTCCACGATCGAACAAAACTTTTCATAGCTGATCATCTTGCCACGTAAAATACCATCCAGATCAGTGACAGCAATTTTCACTTTCTCTGTATTCTGTTCCGCCAGTTGCTGTAGGATATTATTCTCCGGTAGTTGTTGATTGGCCATCAGTATTTCGTTTTACGATAAAATGAAACCAAATATAGGCAAGTGCCAGTATTGCAAAAAAGATGAGTGATAATTTAATATTGAGGGTGATCATTGCCACCAATGATACTGCTGCAATCGTTAGGGCGATCACAGGAAATGCCGGGTAAAAAGGTACCTTAAAAGGACGTGGCATCATCGGTTCTTTCTTCCGCAAAACCAATACCGCGATCATTGCAAAAATATATAAGGTAATGGCGCCGAAACATGCAATGGTAATGATCTCTCCTGTTTTACCCGTGAACAATGCGATGATGCCTATACCCATATTTAATAATAAAGCATTTACCGGGGTTTTAAAGCGTGGATGAATATTTCCGAAAACCACCGGTATACAGCCCGTTCGCCCAAACTCAAAGGTGGCCCGGCTTGCAGCAAGTATCAACCCATGAAAGGACGCTACGAGTCCCATTAGGCCGATCGTTATAAGTATATGATATAGCCAGCCACTGTTGCCGGTTATTTGAGATAACGCCAGTGGCAAAGGCGAGTCTGAAGCATCCGCTCCGGGAGTTGGATACACTACTTTTTCCCAGCCACCAACACCTACAGAAGATATGAAAACGAGGGCACATAACACAATGAGTGTGAGCAAGGCTGAACCAAATCCTAACAGCACATTACGTTGTGGGTTTACCGTTTCTTCTGCAACATTGGCCACTCCTTCCAGCCCAAGGAAAAACCAGATCGCAAATGGTGTGGCAGCCCACACTCCTTTCCACCCGTTTGGAAATGAATTGTGTGTTAAATTATCCCACCGAAAATGGGGCAATGTGATCCCACTGAAAAGCAACAGTTCAAAAACCGCGAAGGCGGTAATGATCAGCTCAAAGGTGGCGGCAGCTTTTACACCAACCATGTTGAGGCCCGTAAACAAAACATAAACAACTATCGCAATGGTAGCTACTGAAAATTGCGGAAAGAAGATATGAAAGTACGCACCGATAGCGGCTGCAATTGCCGGCGGTGCAAATACAAATTCAATAATTTGGGCCATGCCCGCAATAAAACCGATATCCCTGCCAAGTGCCTTTGTTGCATAATCAAATACGCCACCGGCTTTGGGAATAGCGCATGCCAGTTCCGTATAAGAAAAAGTAAAAGTGATATAGAGAATAATGATAAAGAAAGTTGCAATTGCAAGTCCCAGTGTTCCACCGGCAGGCAGTCCGAGATTCCAGCCGAAGTACATACCAGAAATCACATAACCCACACCAAGACCCCAAAGCATAAGCGGCCCGAGGGTTCTTTTTAAATGTTGAGGCGCAACAGGTTTTTCCGTCAAAGTTTTCTCTGGCATTGCTGTGTTTATTTTATTGAATAAAGATAGGGTTTATGGGTGTAGCTATTTTCGTCCTGGCGGTAGCATCGTTCACTTTTTAATTCATCGCAGTTCCCTTTAGCAAACTGGAACGATTTTTTCATTGATGAAATAGTTCCTTTCATATTTTGTAAAATTCATTGTCGATGAAGTATTAATTCTTCTAAGTCTCCAACGACGTTTTATAAACAGGTAATTTTATCTTTCAAAAAAAAACATTTTATGCTTAAGCTAAAAAGTTCTTTCTTATTATTTGGGTGCATGTTTTTATCAATGTTGGCGAGCCATGCCGGCGACACAACAAAAGTAAAAACCCGGTTAACGGACGAGGGAGGACTGGCGTTGCCCGGTGGCTTCAGTTCAATAATAGTAACAAAAGACCTGGGGCGTGCCCGGCACATCGTTGTAGCTTCAAACGGAGATATTTTTGTAAAGCTTGATAAGCTAAAGGCTGGCAAAGGGATCTATCGCCTCCACGATAGCAATGGTGATGGCAAAGCTGATGATATAACTGGTTTTGGAAATTATATCGGAACGGGCATTGCTATCAAAAATGGCTATTTATATGCATCTTCCAACAACGATGTATTCAGGTACAAGTTGGATGAGGCCACCGGTAAAGTTGATGAAGCATCGGAGCAACGAATAATTACAGGTTTGTGGAACAGGCGGCAGCACGAATCAAAATCTTTGGCGCTTGATAATGCAGGAAACATTTACGTCAACATTGGCGCACCTTCAAATGCATGCCAGGTAAAGGATAGAACGAAAGGCTCACCGGGAATGGACCCCTGCCCCATTCTTGATTCTGCCGGCGGCATCTGGCAATTCAAAGTTGATCAACTTAACCAATCTTATGCAGAAGGTATTCGTTATGCAACCGGCCTGCGGAATGTGGTTGGGCTGGATTGGAACACAGCAGTAAATGATCTTTATGTAGTGCAACATGGTCGTGATATGTTGTACCAGTTCTATCCGGAAATGTTTGATGAGAAAGCCGGCGCCGAAAATCCTGCCGAAGAATTATTCAGGATAAAAAAAGGATCGGATTGCGGCTGGCCATATTGTTATTTTGATAATGATAAACAGGCCAAATTACTCAATCCCGAATATGGCGGCGATAGAAATAAAGTGGGTCGTTGCGAAGACAAAGTAAAATCGATCGTTCAATTTCCCGGACACCTTGCACCGAATGCATTATTGTTTTATACCGGCTCAAAGTTCCCTGAAAAATACCGCAACGGCGCCTTCATTGCGTTTCATGGTTCATGGAACCGAAGCCCACTGCCGCAGGCTGGCTTTTTTGTTGTGTTTGTGCCTTTTAAAGATGGCCTGCCCTCCGGTAAATGGGAAGTTTTTGCAGATGGTTTTGCAGGCGCAAATATTGACCGGGCTACTTACCGGCCCTGTGGTTTGGCGCAGGCTCCCGATGGTTCGTTGTATGTGTCTGATGATAACAATGGAACAGTGTGGAAAATTTCTTATAATAGTAAATAAAATTTTGTACCAGGCTCCGGTACTGCTATGAAGCTTTATTGGCGTCGCACTCTTGTACAGCAGTACTTGTTTCAGCAAATATTAAACATGAAAAAGATTTTCGGTATAGCAGTGGTGGTGCTGGTTGCGGCATCATCCTTTACCATCAATAAACAAACAGGCATTAAAGCTTCTATTGAACGTGGCCAAAAAGTGTACAAGGCAACCTGCATCGCATGTCACCAGGCTGATGGTCTTGGTGTGCAGCGATTGAACCCTCCATTAGTAAAAACGAAATGGGTATTGGGTGATAAAAAAGCATTGGCAAAGATCGTACTGGAAGGTCTCAAAGGCGGCGAGATAGAAATTGATGGCGACGATTTTCACAATCCCATGCCACCCATGGCGGATCAACTCACCGATCAGCAAATAGCGGATGTATTGACTTATGTAAGAAATAGTTTTGGCAATAAAGCCAGCGCCGTATCAATAGCAGAAGTGAAGGCTGCAAGAAAAGCAAAAAAAGGTTAGCCAATTGCTGCTATCAAATACGTTATTTTAGATTAAAGCATCAACCAAATTATCCCATTCCTCTCCAAGGGAGGCCGATGGCCGGTGCTTGCCCGCACGCCTGTACCAGTAATCCGCATTCCCAATATCGCCTTCTTTGCGATGAAGATAGGCATGTATCCAGGCGGCATTTTTATCCGGAACATCCTGTATTAATTCATGCGCTTTCTCCCAGTCTCCTTTTGCATCATGCCATAATGCAGATAGGTATACCGAGGAGTTTTGCGGCGGCTCTTTGTCCTCCAAACTTTTTTTAAATAGTGCGGCATTCATGATATTTTATTTAAATCCCAAAAAAATTATTTGTAAATTTCTCAAACAAATTTAAGGTTATGAAAAAGATTAAAATGATTATTGCCTTGCTTTTGATAGCGCCATGTTTTGTGATTGCTCAACAAACAGATTATAGGGTAGTATTCGATATGAGCACAAGAGATACAATCAGCCAGCAGGCTCTTGTGCGTGAAGTGGCCCTGATAACCAAAGAAAATCCAGCGGCTAAACTGGAAGTAGTGATTTATGGCCAGGGCATCCACATGATAACAAAAGATAAGGCGAAACAAGCCGAAGAAATACAGCGGCTCCTTGCAAACAACAATGTGTCTTTCAAAGTTTGCGCTTTTACACTAAAGAGAAATAACCTCACCGCGGCTGATATTTTGCCTTCTGTACAGGTTGTTCCCGATGGTATCTATGAGATCATCAGTAAGCAACGCGAAGGCTGGGGGTATATCAAAGTGGCACATTAAAAGCGCTGCATTATACTGCGCAAGGAATAAATTTGTGACCTGGTACTATGCTCCTCATTGATAAAATGTACACGAGTGCGATCCGCCGCGGCGGACTGGCTGCCAATGAAGCTTAATTGAAAAACTCCTGCTGGGTTCAAAAAAAAAATTGTTCATTATTTTATCCCTTGTTTACTATAGTATTCTTTACATGATACTGATCACCGCAACTTGACTTAATGAATAGTAAGTTTCTGAAATATTATGCGGCCATCACATTGTTTGTGTTGGTTGCCGGCTCTATAATATTTTATCAGTTGCTTCCCGATATAGATTATGAAGCACTCAAAAAACGTTTCCCTGCGGGGAACAATTGGTATGCACCCAATATAAATGAACTCCCGCCCTCACCTACCAATGATCTTATACGGTACGGCAAATTACTTATTGCAAATACTTCTTTTTATTTAGGCCCAAAGGGAAGCGTGGCCCAAATAAGCAATGGATTAAATTGCCAAAACTGTCACCTTGAAGCCGGTACAAGGTTATACGGTAGCAATTTCGCCCAGGTAGCATCCAGCTATCCCAAATACCGTGAACGCAGCGGGAGAACTGAATCGGTCGAATTTCGGGTAAATGAATGCATGCAGAGAAGCATGAACGGTGAACCCTTTGATAGCCTCTCTACTGAAATGCGGGCCATGGTTGCTTACTTAAAATGGGTTGGAAAAGATATCATTAAAGGAACCGTGCCTGCCGGTACCGGTCCGCAGGAATTGTCCTACCTCGACAGGGCAGCGAATGTAAATAACGGGAGAAATATTTATGACGCTAAATGCCGTACTTGCCATGGTGGTAATGGTGAAGGATTGCCCAACGTAAATTATAGCGGCTATGTGTATCCACCACTTTGGGGTAGTAATAGTTTTAATGTAAGCGCGGGTATGTACCGGCTATCACGCCTGGCATCTTTTGTTAAATACAACATGCCGCAAAATGTAAAATTGCCGGACCTTAGCGATGAAGAAGCCTGGGATGTGGCGGCCTTTATCAATTCGCAGCAGCGGCCGCAAAAATTCTTCAACTACGATTGGCCTAATCTAAATAGTAAGCCTGTTGATTATCCCTTTGGACCTTATGCTGATAGCTTTCCGGAATTACAGCACAAGTTGGGTCCTTTCGAACCAATAAAAAAAGCAAGGATGATACAAAAAAAGCCGCAGTAATTGCGGCTTGTATAAACAGGTAACAACCTTAATTATGCTATGGCACAGTACGCACATCCATGCTCCTGGGCACGCCCAACGGCCCATACACCAGAGGGCACTGGTTGTATGCCTGGAAGCAATCCTGCAAGCCATTCCTTTTTAACATCAGCGGCGGCCATACCCATTTTTTCTGCGGCAGCAGCACTGTACACAGTCATTGCAGCGTCACAAACACAAAACATCACTCCACTTGCCTGCAACTCATCAATCCCTATTGATACTTCTCCTATGCCGGGAATTTTAAACGCACCCTTCGCCGGCTTATAAAAAGGGTTGCGTGTTGATGCAGCCTTGGTAGCTGGATCGTTGGCCTTGAACATTTCACCAAAATTATATTTTGACCATAGCTTATCTTCAAAAGCATAAGGAATAGCATCATGCCGGAGCACCACAACTACACTGCAGTCATTAGCGGGTGAACCAGTTTTTTCGTTGGTCATCAGGAAAACCCTGGGCCAGGCAAAAGGAAATATTTCTTTAGGATGGGTAGCATCAAAAACAATCCTGTGCTTCCCCTTTATTTTTGCAAACCAGGCATCAGGATCATCAGGTGATCTTTCTTCAGTTATAATTCCGGCTTTTGATATCAGCGGAGATGCCATCGATATAAAACCCAATGATGCTGCGCCTTTTGCTATCGCACTGATAAAGCTGCGGCGAGTCGGCTTGTCTAAAAAGTTGCTTTTCATTGTAGAAAATTTATAGTTATTAATCTTTTGATCGGCATCAAATTACAAATTGGGGTTACTAAATGCAAGTAATTTCCCTTTATTTTAAGCACATGCAAGCAGCCTGCTATTCATTTCTTTGAATGAAAATGCCCCACAATAATTAAACTGTGGAGCATTGCCTGTTTTGTGATTGATTGTATAATTACCGAAACGGTGTTAATCATGTAGCTTGATCTCTCCTATTCTCAGACCAACAACACGTCCTACATTTAAACCTGTTTTAATTGAATTGAGGTAATGTATGCCGCCGTAGAACCTGGAGATACCGGCTTCTTCAGCAGCCTGCAACAGGGAATTAAAGGGCCTGGGCGACCAGCCCCGAAAATCATACGAATGGTCTGTTATTTTTACTTTATCGCCCAATACTTTCGTCACAGCCTGCATCACCGAACCTGTTACGAAGGAATGGGCGGCAGGATATTCCGGATGCGGCGGTGTTACAATAAAGGGAAACCAGGTGGCATCGATGTGATCCTGGATAAATGTTATTGGCCGCATGATACTGCTGATATATTTGGATCGGAAACAAACGATGGTAGCGTCACGCTCTGCAATGCATGCTTTGGCATAGGCTTCCGCGGCAAGGGCGAGGTTGGTGCCTCTTTGCTCCATGGCCTGGGTTACAATTAACATGTCGTGACCGGCGGGTGTATATCCCACACCATTTCCCTGGTCGATCCAGAACAATGCAATGTTTTTTTGCTCAGGAGTTAATGTCAGCGACACATCATACACCTCCTTTACCATTTTATAAAATTCAGATTGCGAAGCAAATGAATAAGCGTATGGAAATGCGGGTGCTACGGCTGTAATATCTTCAGCAAGATAAACCCTGGCATTAGCCACAAATGGCATTATTCCATTTGCACGTGCCGGCAGCGTTGGCACCCAGGCCCCGTCAAAAACAAGTGGA
>JBDSAP010000069.1:0-4180 GCA_039922055.1 Ferruginibacter sp. | reverse complement strand
TATATATCAAGCAATCCCAGGAAGGAGATAAGGTCTTTAGACTACCACTTGCTATTGACATCTATACAGGTACAGATAAAAAGCGTTACAATGTGTGGACGGAAAATAAGACAGATACCCTTGTGTTCAGTAATGCATCACAACCTTCGCTTGTAAATGTAGATGCGGACAAGGTATTGCTATGGGATAAGACAGATAATAAGACTGCTGACAATTTTATTTTTCAATTTCAGCATGCCCGTAATTATATGGACAGAAAAGAAGCTTTGGATTACTTCAACAAAAACGGTATGAAGGAATTAGAACTTGGTTTAAATGATAATTATTCGGATTTGCGTCGCTCAACAATTGATCGCCTGGCAAAGTCAAAATTGGCGCAGGATGCAGCGATAATTGGTAAGATTGAAAAGATTGCTGACACCGATAAAGATAAGAAGGCGAAAGCAGCAGCTATCAGATTTTTAGCTGCAACAAAAGATGCGAAATACCAGGCACTGTATAATAAATATGTAGGCGATTCATCATACAGTGTGGCTGCGGCTGCCTTGGGTGGGTTAAGTACACTTGATCCGGCAAAATCATATCAACTGGCAAAAAAGTATAGCTCAGATGCAAAAGGTGCTTTGGGAACCGTAGTAAACAATGCGATCATTAACAACGGAACTGAAAGCGATTTTGAGTTCATTTCAGGAAGGTATGACGAGGCTCCTGTAAGCCAGGCGAAATTAGAAATGACCAGTTCATTTGCTGATTATCTTGCCAAATTGAACGATGTGGCTAAGATTAAAAAAGGTATTGATCAAATCATTCGTTTTAGAGGTTTTATCCCACAACAATATAAGAACATTACTGATCCGGCCTTTAAAGCCAGTTTTGAAAAAATATCTAAGGCGAAAGGAGAAGAGATCGCCACCTATATTACCGAGGTCTTCAAATAAACTCATATTTTCCATCTAACAAAAATCCCAACTGATTAGGTTGGGATTTTTTATTTTGATACGATCCAATTGAATTAAACTTTACCAACTTCCGCTGCTACCACCTCCTCCAAAACTGCCGCCACCAAAGCCGCCAAAGCCGCCTGAACTGCCGCCACCTCCGCCGCCGAATCCACCTCCACCACCTCTTCCACCGCCGAGGAAACTCGTCCAGAACAACGTTTCAGCAAGGCCTCTTGATCCACGCCGGCTCATAAATGAACCTCCACCACCACCGCCCCGGCCACCAGCTAAAGCAAGGAATACGATTATGATGATGATAATGAAAAATATCTTCCCGACAGGTGCCTTGGTTTTGCCATAACTTTTTGGCGCATGGTATTCGCCCTTAATAGCATTTATGATTGCATCTGTTCCTTCATCAATTCCGCGGTAATAATCGCTTCCTTTAAAGTTGGGAACAATTATTTGTTGAATAATCTGTTGCGTTGTGAGATCTGGCAGAGACTTTTCAAGACCGTAACCCGGAGAGATATTTAATTTCCGATCGTCTTTAGAGACTAAGAGAACGACCCCGTTATTTACCTTATTTCCTACTCCCCAAGATCTTCCTAATTCTGTCGCCGCATCGGCCACGTCCATTCCATCCAATGACTTAACTATTACTACTGTAACCTGCGAAGAAGTGCTATCATCGAAACGATATAGTTTAGATTCTAGCGCCTCTCTCTGGTCGGGCGTTAAAGTGTTTGTGTAATCATTAACGAGCCTGGCTGGTTTGGGAGGATTTTTTATAATGCTACTCATTGAAACATCCGGGCCTTGTTGAGCAAAGGCTATAAACGTGCTGAAAACTAACAGCAGTATGTAGGTAATTTTTTTCATCAGTGATCCCTGTTGGAAAAATTTCTTTTTGTTTAAATGAGCAATTCAGTTAACGGCCAAATACCAGGTCATCAGGCAACTCGTTTTTATCGGTAGTAGCCTCGTACGGAAAAGTTTCCTTCAATGTTTGACCAATTTGCGAGATGCATTGTTCAATGCCGGTAATTATTTGCGCCCCTTTAAATTGTGCGATCATATTTTTTACAGCATTATCCCAATATTCTTTACCTACCTTATTATAAATTCCTTGATCTCCAAAAAGTGCGACTTCATGGTCCTTTATTGCAATGTATAAAAGCACAGCGTTGCGATGCTGAGTATTTTGCATCTTTAATTGAAAAAATATCTCTGCTGCCCGGTCTATAGGATCCATAAAAGGATTTTTACTCTCCATATAGAAACGGATCTCCCCGCTCGTTTCTCTTTCCGCTACACGTATAGCTTCCACTATCCGTGTTTTTTGTTCGGCTGAAAAAAATTCTTTCTTTTTAAATAAAGGAAATATACCCACGGCTATGTTTAAAATTTTATTTCAATAGATTTATCAGCGCCTGCATCTGATTGAAATCCTTCTTTTGCATGAAAACCAAGGACACCTGCCACCATTTTTGCAGGAAAGGCTCTTACGGAACTGTTATAATCAGCGATGGCAGTATTAAAATCTTTCCGGGCAAATTTTATTCTTCTTTCGGTTCCTTCCAACTGCACCTGCAAACCGGCAAAAGCTTCTGCACCCTTTAATTGCGGATATTTTTCAATAGTGATCACAAACCTGTTAGCAGCAGAAGCGAGTTGATTCTGCGCTTCACTTTGCTGGTTGAAATTTTCTGCAGTGATCTCATTTGCCGAACCAATTATTGCAGTAGCTTTTGACCTTGCTTCTGTTAGCTGAATGAGGGTACCTTGCTCAAAATCAGTTTGACCTTTAACCACGTTCACAAGGTTCGGAATCAGATCAATTCTGCGCTGGTAAGCGTTCTGCACTTCATTCCATTGCAGTTTTACCCGCTCTTCTTTCTTTACCAGACCATTGTAAGTAGAGATCGCAAATACAACCAATAAAACTATTATTCCACCAACGATATAAGGTGCGAAACGTTTATTGTTCATTCTCTTGTTGCTTAAAATTTAACTTCAGGAGCTTTTTCTGCACCGGGATCTGACTTGAATCCCTCTTTTTGATGGAAGCCAAATATACCACCTAAGATATTCATTGGGAAAGATCTTACTTTGGTGTTATAGACATTTACTTCGTCATTGAAACCTTTCCGGGCATTCCTGATACCGTTTTCTATTCCTTCTAACTGTCCTTGCAATTTTGTGAAATTCTCAGTAGCCCTTAAAGTAGGATAAGCCTCTACAGTTGCAAGCAAACGGCTAAGTGAGCCGGATAACTGCCCCTGGGCCGCCTGGAATTCTGCAATTTTTTCAGGTGTAAGGTTCTCTGCATTGATATTTACACTGGTAGCCTTTGCTCTTGCATTTACTACATCAGTTAAGGTTTTCTGCTCAAAATTAGCGGCCCCTTTTACTGTGTTAACCAGGTTACCAACAAGGTCAGACCTGTTTTGGTATTCAGTCTGCACATTGTTCCATGATTTTTTTACACTTTCCTCCTGTTTTACCAATCCATTGTACCCGTTACAACCTAAAAATCCAACTATCACAACGATTGCAAGCACTATTAATAAACCTGTACGTTTCATTTTTAAAGTTTTTGTTAGATGTTAAAAATAATATTTAAAATACCAATTTTGAATAATTATTAAGGAGCTCCTGCGGATGTATCCCTATTTATTGTTAAAGATAAGGGTTGGACGATGCGCCCAACCCTTAAACAATTGTTACGCTATTTATATACAAGTCAAGTACCCTTGTTGTTCAAAATGCATAAATTACCAACTATGATTTTATCGCGGCAATACCCGGCAATACCTTTCCTTCAAAATATTCCAGCATTGCTCCGCCGCCTGTACTTACATAACTTACCTTTTCGGCATAACCGAACTGGTTTACTGCGGACACACTATCACCACCGCCTACTAAACTAAATGCGCCGTTGCCGGTTGCTTCTGCCACTGCATCTGCAATAGCTTTTGTACCTGCCTGGAACTTTGGCATTTCGAAAACTCCCATCGGACCGTTCCATAAAATTGTTTTCGATCTCCGGATCACCTCCGAAAATATGCCGCACGCTTTGGGCCCAATATCCAACCCCATCCAGCCATCTGGAATAGCATCACTCGGACGAACATCCGTGTTTGCATTTACGTCAAACTTATCTGCAATGGTTGAATCTTCCGGTAAATGAATGCTGACATTCTTTTGTTTGGCTTTTTCGAGGATATCAAGTGCAG
>JBDSAP010000068.1:0-5360 GCA_039922055.1 Ferruginibacter sp. | reverse complement strand
ATCTTCAAAATACTGCATTGTTTTCTTTTTTAAAAACACGCCCTCAGCCGTGTGGATCTTTACATAGTCATCCGCAGCTTCCAGGTATTGCACCTGTGATATAGGTATGATCTTTATTTTCCCATTACCTTTTACCACAATTCTATTGCCGGCAGCAGGCGCCTGCAAGGCAGTCTCAACAACTTCCTGCGTTGTATTCACCTGCTGATGCTGTAATTTTTGCATTGCCTTATCAAATCGTTGTTTGCTAAAAGGCTTTAGTAAATAATCCGCAGCATGCGCATCAAAAGCTTTTATCGCATATTCTTCGTAGGCAGTTGTGAAAATTACCTGCGGTGGCTGATCGATCAGTTCCAGCATTTCAAACCCATTGATCTTTGGCATTTGAATATCAAGAAAAATAAGATCCGGTTGGTGATGTTGTATTGCTTTCAGTCCTTCAAAGCCATCATTGCATTCTTCCACCACCTCTATATCTGCATAGGCTTGCAGGTATTCCTTTATCATCATTCTTGCCAATGGCTCATCATCTATAATAATTGCTTTCATACTATTGTGGTATTCTTATAATGCTGATAAATTGTTGGTCCTCGTTTTTTGTTTGCAGCAAATCCTGGCGGCCAAATAATAAAAATAAACGCCGCCTGATGGATGCTAATCCAAAGCCAGTGCCCTTTACGGCTGTTGCAGTAGTTGGGTCGTACGGATTTTGCACCCGTACTTCAAGCATGCCATCGCTGCGTTTTGCATGTACCAGTATCACCGTTTCACCAATGGTATCATACAAGCCAAACTTGATCGCATTCTCCACCAGTGGCTGCAATAACATGGAAGGTAATTGCATTTGCAAGGTATCTTCTTCATAAGTGATCCTTGTTTGCAGCCGGTAACCGAAGCGTACTTTTTCAATATCAAGATACAACTGGAGGTACTGCAACTCTTCTTCAAAACTTGTATTCTGTTGATCTTCTTTTTTTAAAGTACCCCGCAAAAAATCTGATAACTGCTGTATCATGTGCCTCGCCTTTTCGGGCTGGCTGCCGGTTAATGCGCTGATAGAATTAAGGCTGTTAAAAAGAAAATGAGGTTGCAACTGTTGGCGCAACTTATTTAGTTCCGCCTCCCTTGCCAGCCGTTCCATATCCAATTTCCGCTGACTGTCTTCATCCTGGTTTTGCTGCGTGTACCAAAGCATGCTGAGCATCGTCATTGCAGCAATTATTAAAAACGAAAATACGTAGCGAATGTTGGATGTTTTGGAAAGGAGCTCCATATAATCGGTGTCGGTCTTGTATATGGCCCAAAGGCTCACACGCATTAGCAACAGCCATAGTCCGCTCAATGCAATACTGATCACCACGACATATAAATATTTTTCACGCCGGGGTAAATAATACTTCATATTGTTGATGACCAGTATACAGGCAGCCGCTAATAAGATATTACTCACAAGCGCTTCTGTAGCTGCCTTTGCAAACGGCAAACCGAAATCTTGTATCACAACAATATGCAGGATGATCCAGAGGAACCACCAAATGGAAAATGCGATTCCGAAAATGAGCTTTGGTCTTTTACCAGTAGAAAAGTTAATTGCCAACTTCTAAAGCATTTAAATTGGTAAACTGATGTATGCCCCGTTGTAATAATTGAGCAGCCTTTTTTTGTACAATGCGAATGTACACTTCTGCATTTTCTTCTTCGGTTATTTTAGATGTTAGCTCAGCGCCGTCAATTAAATTAGTTATGGGGTGCAGTTCCGTTACATCTATAAATTTCCATCTTGCCATTATCCTGCATTCATCCGCACCGCTAAGATAGTCTCCGTCGCCAAGTAGCCTGGCTTTGTTAAATGCATGCAGTTCATCTTCGGCACGAATTACCCTTATCTGCTCATCAAACTGCGGTGTATGATTGCCATCGATACAAATAACACGATATACCAACTTTGCAAGATACCAGTTCATTTTATTAAGATTGTTAGATTAAGTAATTAAGTAGTTCAGTAACTTTTTATATCGACCCCGCCAAATACCACGGAGCCTTTTAAAATGATCAGCTTGTCGGGATTGAGTTCGGCCGGAACATTGATTTTTCTTTTATCTTCTATACCATGAAATACTCCATCGATCTCGTTTTGAATGGCCCAATGCGGTGGCACGATCAGTTTAAGTCCGCCGAATACGATCTCAACTTTAATGACTACCGGGCCCTTTATATCGGCCTGGGAAAGATTAATTTCGGCACCGCCAAACACGCTGGATACATGAGCTCCCTGGAAATCTTTAGATAATACCCGCCTGCTCATACCACTGAACACTGAGCTGATTTTTACGAAATTGCTGCTATCGGGAATACCGCTGTTCAGGGAGTCTTCAGGCGTTGCTCCATCCGCATTTTTCCAATCGGTAGAATCATTGCGTCCGTGCCTGAATATATTTTCACCACGGGGACGAAGAATGATCAGCAAGCCAGCCCCGATAATTATAAGCGGCCAGAAATAAGGCCGGAGGCCAAAGTCAGGCTTCATGTCATTTAGCAGGAAGAAACCGCCGATACCGACCAGTACGATCCAGGAGTTGTTCCTGAAATTATGTTTGAAGCCTGTGTATACTCCTACTAATATTAATATCATTGGCCAGGTAAATAACCAGTATGGCATAAAAAATCCCATGTTACGAAAAAGCAGTCCAATACCTACTGCCACCAGGATAACGCCACCAATTAATTTACCATTATCCTTGTCTTTTGAATTGTTGCGAATGTTCATTGTCTTTGTTTTTAATTTGATACCACAAATCTATAATAGCTGTGTCGGGTATGAAAGAGGGATTAGGTTACTGGAACAGATATGGCGGTAAACACCCGTATTTTGTCGGTGAGAATCTTAAAGGCGTGTTACATATAAATGAGTTGGCTGAAATGGCAACTAAATCTCTTCAATTTTGAAAGTGAAATGGAAATTAATTATCTTTTCAGTCTTCTAAATCACCATGAAATGAAAGGAGATACAATGAATTTTAATAATATTGTGGAGACTATATATGGTTTACCACTGGAAGAAAAAATGGAAATTATTACATTGTTGGGACATAATGTTGCCGATTCACGGCGAGAAGAAATTGCAGAGAATTATACAAAATCTACAATAGAACAAAAGGCTGGTAAATTGAAATTTTCATCAAAGATTGGCGGACTTAAAAAAATGCTTTAATGGCAGTTTCTTTTAGTAGTTCATTTAAAAATCTTTCAAGAAACGAATCAAATCAACTGAATTGGAGCCAGATTTTTGGCTTAGACTTGATTTGTTTATCACTGATCCGTTTAGTCTAAAATTAAAGACCCATAGACTTTCCGGAAAATTAAAAGACTTGTGGAGTTTTTCACTCGCCTATGACTTAAGAGTTGTTTTTTATTTTACAAAGGACAAGCCTAAGAAAGCTGTCTTGGTCGACATTGGAACTCATGATGAAGTCTACTAGGCCACTTCGCCCTAACATTTAGTCGTATAGCCGACAAACCCCAAAGTTAAAACCGCTTGAAACAAACGCAAAAGCCCCGCATCATAAGGGATCGGGGCTTTTGGCTATAAGCTGTTTAGCGACACCGGGCGTTAGCGGGTTTTGTAGAATTTATTGGCTGCCCTACCCTGGTGTTTTTGGGGGCAGGCAATTGGTGTTGCTTGAACATGGGGGTTTCTGTTATGCTTGCTGAAGAACATGTACTGATCGTCCGTAGGCGCAGGCCGCCGTCCTGTGTCTGCTGGGAAAAATAAAATTCAAATACTCATTTCGCATTAAATAATTCGCTTTCTTTATAACACAACGCTACCCGTTACTCATTAGGACTAAGAATTACCAACCTTAGAAAGGTTAATAGTAATTAATTTGCAGTATGAAAAGATTCCTCTTCATCATCATAACCATGGCAACGCTTGGTTGCAGCCAGCCTGCAAATAAAAATCCACACATAAAAATATATACAGATGATGGCGAAATAGAGGCCGAGCTTTTTCCCGATAAGGCGCCTAAAACCGTGGCAGCTTTTTTATCTTATGTTGATTCAGGTTATTATACCAACAGTTCATTTTACCGGGTGGTATTGGCGGAAGGGCTTTCCTCCGCGGCCAATGTGGGATTGATCCAGGGCGGCATCTGGCAAACCAATGAGGCACAACATCCCAACGTACCAGGTATACCGCACGAGGCCACAAAGCAAACAGGTTTATCCCACACTAGTGGTACCCTTTCCCTGGCAAGGACTGCACCAGGCACAGCCAGCACTGAATTTTTTATTTGCATTGGCGATCAAACACAATTTGACCAGGGTAATGATGGTCTTGGCTTTGCCGCTTTTGGAAAAGTAATTAAGGGTATGTCCATAGTAAGAGCCATACAACAGGAGAAAAAGAATGGCGAAAGTTTTGAACGAAAGATCGGGATCAAAAAGATCGAAAGACAATAATTCCGGAGCAAATTTTTTTCGCTTAGCAGTCTCACCCGGCACAATAATATTTTTACCTCATGGTATAAAAATTATTCTTATCCCATGACGCTGCTGTGTCCCGGCAATCACTGAAATTTATAAAATGGAACTTGACAGCAAGCCTTTACGCTATTTTCTTTTCAGCCAATACTTTGCTGATGGCTTGCGCATTACACTTGAAATTGTTTTACCCGTAATCATCTGTGCACAATTTGGAAAGATAGAGATCGGCTACACCATTGCGCTCGGCGCATTATGTGTAAGCATCGCCGATGCGCCCGGCCCCGTTGAACATAGGCGAAATGGAATGATGGCTTGCGCAGGATTCATTTTCGCGATGGCGCTTCTTACCGGCTTTATAAATAACAATCCCATTTTGATCGGGCTGCTTATTATAGGCTCCAGTTTTTTCTTTACTATGCTTAGTATATACGGAACCCGTGCGGCCTCGGTTGGTACGGCTGCACTGCTGGTAATGATATTAAGGTTGTCAACCATAGAGCCGCCAATGGTAGTAGTACAACAAAGCCTGCTGATACTATTGGGTGGCATTTGGTACATGCTTATATCCCTGCTGCTTACCAGGGTAACGCCTTACCGCCCTGCGCAAAGAGCATTGGGCGATTGCATGCACGAAACAGCAAAGTTCCTGCGGATAAAAGCCAACTTCTATGAAAACAAATCCAGCTTTGATGAGGAGTATCACCAACTGGTAATACAGCAGGTGATCGTTAACGAAAAGCAGGATATCTTAAGAGAATTGCTTTATAAGAACCGTGAGCTGATTGCCGAATCCAGCACCAATGGCAAATTGCTGATATTAACTTTTGCAGACCTGATGGAACTGTACGAGCAAATTACCGCCACCTGGTATGACT
>JBDSAP010000067.1:0-5592 GCA_039922055.1 Ferruginibacter sp. | reverse complement strand
CCAAAGGGAAGGAGGAAGGCAAGAGTTTGATGGTTAAAAAGTTACTGCTGAGTAGCAGTTGATGGCCCCTCCCGGCCTCCCAAAAGCGGAGGAGTAGGGCAAGAGTTTGATGGTTAAAAAGTTACTGCTGAGTAGCAGTTGATGGCCCCTCCCGGCCTCCCCAAAGGGAAGGAGGAAGGCAAGAGTTTGATGGTTAAAAAGTTACTGCTGAGTAGCAGTTGATGGCCCCACCCAGCCTCCCCCAAGGGGAGGAGTAGGGCAAGACTCTGATTATTGAAAAATTTTGCTGAGTAGCAGCCGATCATTAGCGAGATAAAGTTGATTTGGAAGATTCAATGTTTGCAAAAGGAGATGAAGTGCCGCCTCCTCTCTTTGGGAGAGGAGGAAGGGTGGTGAGGCCACAATGTTTGATAAAGAGATGAAGTACCGCTCCTTTCTTTTGAAGAGGTTGGGAGGTGAAGTCTGATAAATAATAGCAACTTCAAACACCAAACCCAAAGCACCAAACCCGAAACAAAAAACTCATAACTCAATTAAGTACCAAGATAAAAAATTATCTAAAAACCGCCTGGCGCAATATCAGGAAGAATAAAATATTTTCTTTCATAAATGTTGCTGGTCTCGCTATTGGGATGGCGGCCTGCATATTGATATTGCAGTATGTAAATTTTGAATTGAGCTACGACCAGTTCAACAAAAACATAAATGATCTCTATCGTGTTACGAATGACCGCTACCAGGAGGGTAAACTTGTTCAACATGGTACCATTACTTATTCCGGTATTGGCAAAGCCATGCAGGATGATTATCCGGAAGTCGTCGATCATTCCCGGGTCTTTCCTTTTAGAAAAACTCTTATATCTATTGACAATAAAAAGTTTGATGAACAGGACGTGATTGCTGTAGACAATTCTTTCATCTCCATGTTCTCCTATTCCTTACTTGCAGGGGATCAAAGAACAGCATTGCTTGAGCCCCGTGCCATCGTTCTTACGCAAACTTCGGCCAACAGGTATTTCGGCCCACACGACAAAGATTTTTCTTCGCTGCTTGGAAAAACCGTGATAATGCAGCGGGATTCTCTTCCTTATAAAATAACAGGTGTTTGTAAAGATGTGCCTGAAAATTCTCATTTACAATTCGACATTCTTGCGTCCTATAAAACGTTGCTTACAGGCAAGAACCCTTATAAGGAGGCTGACTATGATTTTACGGATTCAGATTTTTGGCACTATGTTCAGTTGAGACATGGCACAGATTATAAAGCTTTGCAGGCAAAGTTTGATGGCTTTAGCAAAAAGCATTTCCAGGGAAATAAAATTTCTGGCAGTGATGAAAAATTCTACCTGCAACCACTGGCAAAAGCGCATCTCTATTCAGACTTTGAATATGAAATAGGCAAAACCGGCAGCGCCACAGTAGTGTGGGGTTTACTCATTATCGCCCTGTTTATAATTGTGATCGCATGGGTAAATTATATAAACCTGTCTACAGCAAGATCGGTAGAAAGAGCAAAAGAAGTAGGCGTAAGAAAAGTTTCCGGGGCTAACAAAGGGCAACTGGTACGGCAGTTTCTCACAGAGTCTTTTCTTATCAATTTAATTGCTTTGACAATTGCCTTTGTATTGGTGCTGGCGTTGCAAGAACCTTTCAATATGCTGATCCAGCATAAGCTGTCACTAAGCTCCCTTTTGCAAAAGAGCCTTGGCGGCTACAGTATCACCATTGGTCTGCTCATACTAATATTGATGGGCATTTTTGTATCTGGCTATTACCCTGCATTTGTATTATCCTCTTTTAAACCAATATTGGTTTTAAAAGGAAAGTTCACTACATCAAAAAAAGGAACGGCTTTGCGCAAAGGTTTGGTGATCGGTCAGTTCGCTATAACCGTTGCATTAATAATCGGATCTGTTGTGGTGTACAAACAGATAAAATATATGAATGAACAGGAACTTGGTATGAACATTAACCAGGTGATTGTTGTGAAGGCCCCGCGGCTTAGTGACTTTGATTCAGCTTTTATGGCAAAGGAAAACAGCTTTAAAAATGAACTGCGACAGATTGCAAATATTAAGGGAGCTACCACTTCAAACCGAATAGCAGGTGACGAAATGGGAAGGGCGTTTAATGTGCACAGATCGGATGATAACAGCGGCAAAACCTATACCATGCGAAATATGGGCGCCGACTTTGATTTTGTGAACGTGTATGGAATAAAAATACTGGCCGGTAGAAATCTTTCGATCAGTGATTATAATGCTGACTATAATAAACTGCATAATATTCTCATAAATGTTTCCGCCGTTAAGCTGCTGGGGTTTTCTTCCAACGAGCAGGCGATTGGAAAATCGGTTACCATGTTTAACAAGAAATGGGATGTTATTGGCATCATCAATGACTATCACCAAAAATCGCTTCGCTATCCCTTGGAGCCCATTATTGTACAGCCTTTTTACAGTACTAACAATCCTTTTTCCATTAAAATAAATCCGGCTAATCTTGCTACAACCGTTAAGGCAATTAAAGAAAAGTATGCCGCTTTCTTTCCGGGTAATTTATTTGATTATTATTTTTTAGATGAAAAATTCAATGCACAGTATAAGACTGATCAGCTCTTTGGAAAAGCATTCAGCATATTTTCAGGCTTTGCCATTTTTATAGCCAGCCTTGGTCTGCTGGGTTTATCACTGTTTACAACAGCTCAACGCACCAAAGAAATTGGCGTGAGAAAAGTATTGGGTGCTTCGGTAACAAATATTGTTTTGCTGCTATCGAATGATTTTATAAGGCTTGTAATTATTGGTTTTGTAATAGCATCGCCGCTGGCATATTATATCATGCACGAATGGCTGCAAGATTTTGCTTACCGGATAAATATTGAATGGTGGGTATTTGCCATTGCAGGTTTTCTTGCCTTTACAATAGCCATTTTAACCATCAGTTTCCAGGCTATAAAGGCGGCGGTTGCAAATCCTGTGAAGAGTTTGAGGACGGAGTAAAAGGCGGCCTCTCTAAATCTCCCCAAAGGGGAGACTTTGGAACATTTGGATCGATGAGTGTTCAGTTTTTTTAAAATAATGAATTAAGGGTTCTCAAAGATGTGGACGAATGAAATTGGTGTTGGATTGATTAAATTTTGTTTACAAGCTGCGGTGTTTCAATTAAGCATTGTTGTCTCACTCACTTGTACGAAAAAAGCTTTGGGCGGCATCTACGCATAAGAGCAAACATATAAATCATTCAGGAATGAATATTAAAATGATTAGGTACTAAAACATCATTTATGAAAATTACCAATTCACCACTGCCAATTCACCATTCACAATTCACCACACATTTCATCGTAAATATTCATTACCATGATTAAAAGCTTCTTCACAATTGCCTGGAGAAATTTACTCCGGAAAAAAAGTTTCTCTTTTATCAATATCACCGGACTTTCGATTGGTATGGCTGCGGCTGTACTTATCTTATTGTGGATACAAAGCGAAGTGAGCTATGATAAATTTCATACAAAAAAAGATCGTCTCTTCCAGGTGTGGAACCGGTATAACAACAACGGTAGTACAAACTGCTGGCATAATACGCCAAAAGTAATGGCCAGTGCGCTTCAGCAGGATTATCCTGAAATAGAAAAAACAGCAAGGGTTAATTTTTTCCCCCCCGTACTTTTTAGCGTGGGTGAAAAAAGATTGCAGGGGCGGGGCAACCTGGTAGATTCAAGCTTCCTTCAGTTGTTTACATTTCCTGTATTAAAAGGCAACCTGAAAACGGCTTTAATAGGGCCATATTCTATTGCTCTTACAGAGACGCTTGCAAAAAATATTTTTGGTAATGAAGACCCGATGGGCAAGACGATAAAAGTGGATAACAATGATAACTTCACCGTGACTGCTGTATTAAAAGACCCTCCTTTGAATTCGAAGTTCCAATTTGAATTCCTGGCATCGTGGGCGTATATGCGCCTTAAAGGTTGGGATGATGATAATTGGGCAAATAATTCAATCGCTACTTACGTATTACTCAAATCAAAATCGTCACTTGCTTCCATTGAGCCTAAAATAAAAACCATCAGAAAGAAATACGATAAAGATGATCCACGTATAGAAACCTTTTTGTACCCGGTAACACGTGATCATTTATATGCAACGTTTGAAGATGGAAAAGAAGCCGGCGGCCGCATCGAACTGGTAAGACTATTTGGAATTATAGCTGCCTTGATTTTACTGGTTGCCTGTATCAACTTTATGAACCTAAGTACGGCACGCAGTGAAAAACGGGCAAAAGAGGTTGGCATAAGAAAGGTAGTGGGCGCACAAAAAAAATCATTGATTGGCCAGTTCCTTGGTGAATCTGTACTGCTCTCATTCATTGCCGGCGTGTTTGCCTTGTTCCTTGTACTTGCTTTCCTGCCTGCCTTCAATGAACTGGTCGACAAAAAATTATCTATCGATTTCACTAATCCCGGTTTCTGGATAGTGGCTTTATTATTTATTTTTATTACCGGCATACTTGCCGGCAGTTACCCTGCTGCCTATCTTTCTTCCTTTCGCCCGGTAACGGTATTAAAAGGTACTTTCAAAGCAGCCAACGCATTGGTTACTCCTCGTAAAGTATTGGTAGTTGCACAGTTCACCTTTGCCATCATACTCATTATTGCAACAGTGATCGTAAGGCAGCAAATACAGAATGCACAAGACAGGAAAGCGGGGTATTCAAAAGATAATCTTGTTTACCACTTCATGGAAGGCGATGTCGAAAAGAAATATGAACTGATCAAAAGTGAATTGCTTTCATCCGGTGCAGCTATTTCGGTTACTAGGACAAGTGCACCCATTACCGAAGGTTGGAGTAATACCTGGGGCCTGGAGTGGCCTGGAAAGGATCCAAAAGACAAGACTATTGTTAACCGTTTTTTTGCAGATGATGCCATTGCTAAAACTACCGGGTTGCAATTGGTAGAAGGAAGAGATTTTGATCTTAAAAAATATATCACTGATTCCTCTGCGGCCTTATTAAATGAGTCGGCCGTGAAACACATGGGCTTAAAAAACCCGATTGGGCAGGTGATAAAAGATATAGGAAAAGACTGGCATATAGTAGGCGTGGTGAAAGATTTTATTCTTACTTCTCCCTATCAACCGGTGGAGCCAATGTTTATTGGTGGCGCCAAAGGCTGGTTCAGTGTGATACACATAAAGCTGAACGATAAAAATGCAACGGCCCAAAATATTGCATCGTTAAAAAGAGTATTTAAAAAATACAATCCCGAATATGATTTGAACTACAGGTTTGCTGATGAAGAATACGAAAAGAAATTTAATGATGAAAAGCGCACGGGTACATTAGCTACGCTGTTTGCCTTGCTCACTATTATTATTTCATGTCTTGGTTTATTCGGTCTGTCAAGTTATATGGCTGAAAACAGGATCAAAGAAATTGGTATTCGTAAAGTGCTGGGCGCATCGGTAGGAAATATAACCACATTGCTTTCAAAAGACTTTTTGACATTAGTAATGATTGCTTTTGTAATAGCCTTACCTGTTGCCTGGTGGTTCATGTATAACTGGCTTCAGAATTATCCATATC
>JBDSAP010000066.1:0-2868 GCA_039922055.1 Ferruginibacter sp. | reverse complement strand
ATCTAATTCGTGCAATCATAACGAGTCATATTACTCTTAACTTAACACTATAATTTTTTAAATACTGCTACGAACATACTGTCAGCTTTTTTTCGATAACCTATTAACAACTGCTGTTGCAATATTTTGCAGTTAAAATTTTCAGTAATAAACTCAACGATCTCTTCATTCTCCTTTTTAAAAACAGAACATGTAATATAAATGAACAAGCCTCCTGTTTGGAGGTGGGGCATTACGTGCGTTACAATCTTTTTTTGGAGCTGATTATATTCTTCGGTGGAAGCTTCGTTAAAATAGCAGAGTTGCTCAGGAGTTCTACTCCAGGTCCCACTCCCTGTACAAGGCGCATCGCAAATGATCACTGCAAAATCTGTAGCAATAGGTGTAAAATCAGGATCGCTTACATCCGAAATAAAATATTTATAGGCTTTAATACCAGCTTTGATAAACCGCTGGTGCAGATTCAATACAATACTGGCACGAATATCCGAAATGGTAAGATCTAACTTTCCATTAAAAATATCTGTTACTAAAATTGATTTGCCGCCGCTCGCAGCACAACAATCCCAAATAGTTACACCTGTTTTTGATTGATTACCGGCAAAGCTATTTTGCACCTGCTCATCTTTTAAAAAATTCAACACCTGCTGAGAGCTGTAATCCTGTATCACCACTTCTTTATCGATAATAAAATGATCCTCAACACGGGTGCCCTGGGGCATCTGCACACAATCTTCACCGTGGATTTGATAAGGTATTTTTGATCGCTCCAGTTTTTTTAAAGCAGTCATTCGTGTAGAAGGGCGTATGCGAATAAAAAGATCAGGCTGCACCAGGAACGATCTGCAAAAAGCATCCACGTCTATACCGTTACTCAATTTAGCACCAAGTGGGAAAATTTCTTTAATTGAAATGCCCGGCGTCGCAATTGATAATTTCTCGTCGATAGGTAGCTTTACCTGGTCGTTCCATTCAGGTCTTAATTTCTCCATTAATTCAGATGACTCGTGGTCGCAAATAAATTTTGCAAGTAGCATTTTTTCTTCCATTGCTAAACCATCCGCGAAAAAACCCAGCCTAAAATAATTGAAGCAAAGCGAACTGACATGGCGGCGATCTTTTGCCCCATATTTTTTATTGGCAGCGAAAAATTGTTTGGCAAAAATGACGAAAGGTTTATCGCCCTTATAGTTTTCAAGTAAGTATTTAGCAGTATTAATATAGGAGTGAAAGCGACTCATTCTTATAAAAAAGTAAACGGCTGGAATACAGCCAGCCGGTAAATTTTGATCTTTTTAAAAGTACTATATTTCCAGCAGGCTTTTCACCGGATCTTTGCCAAACAAAAGTAATGCGGGGTTTTCCAGCAATTCTTTTACACGTACCAAAAAGCTCACAGATTCTCTGCCATCAATGATGCGATGATCGTAACTGAGCGCAAGGTACATCATGGGTTTTGCAACTACCTGGCCATTAATTACTACAGGTCGTTCCTGTATCTTATGCATTCCTAGTATTGCACTTTGGGGAATATTAATGATTGGTGTACTCATCAATGAACCAAAAACTCCGCCGTTTGTGATCGTAAATGTACCCCCGCTCATCTCTTCGATCGTAAGTTTGTTGTCCCTTGCTTTTCCAGCAAGTTCAACCACTTTCTTCTCAATCTCCGACATACTTAAACTTTCTGCATTACGTATAACCGGTACCACCAAACCCTTAGGCGCAGATACAGCAATAGAAATGTCGCAATAGTCATGATAAAGAACGTTCTCCCCATCTATCATTGCATTTACGGCGGGCCATTCCTGTAAACCGAAGCAAACGGCCTTGGTGAAGAAGCTCATGAATCCAAGATTCACACCGTGCGTTTCTTTAAACTTATCCTTACTTTTTGCCCGAATCTCCATGATGGCACTCATATCTACCTCATTAAAAGTAGTGAGCATAGCGGTAGTATTCTTTGCTTCCACCAAACGGCGGCTTACCGTCTTACGCAGGTTGCTCATTTTCTCGGAACGATCTTTTCGTCCAAACAATTCAAGCCCCGGTTTGCGGCCAGGCTTACTAATTGCTTCCAGTACATCCTGCTTTAAAATTTTCCCATTGCTGCCACTCGGCGTTACCGATTTTACATCTACTTTTTTATCAGCGAGGATGGCCGCAGCAACAGGTGTGGCTCTTACATCAGGTGTTTTCCCTGGTTCCGTTTCGGGTTGGGAAGTTTCTTTTTTTGTGTCTCCGGCTGGCGGTGGCGCATCCTTTTTTGTTTCAGCAACAGGCGCCGGTGTGGCAGCGGCTTCAGGACGGGCAGCAGCAGTATCGATACTGCAAACAACATCCCCAATCTTTAAAGTATCTCCTTCTACAGCAATAGTTTTCAAAGCGCCTGCCTGTTCTGCATTGATCTCAAAAGTTGCCTTTTCGCTTTCCAGTTCCGCGATCACTTCATCCCGGTCCACCCATTCACCATCTTTTTTTAACCACTTCACCAGGGTAACTTCTGTAATACTTTCTCCCACAGAAGGAACTTTAATTTCTATTGCCATTAGCTTTTATTTTCGGGCAAATTTCGGTTAATTTATAATAAAACCGATATCATAAATATTCTACCTACAATAAATTGAAAAATTACCTGTTTGGGTGATTGTATTTCTGCGTTTCGTATTTTATCTTTATATTCGGTCAGTATATAATTGTCACCCACTTGCTCGACAAAACGATCCGTTTACTAAATAAATTTTTACTCTATTAAATAAACTTATATTTTAGCCCTATTAATATCATACCCTAACACTCATACACTAATCTATTATTTATAAAATTTGCTCCATGAAGCTTAAAAAATTACACCTAACATTTCTGATC
>JBDSAP010000065.1:0-66065 GCA_039922055.1 Ferruginibacter sp. | reverse complement strand
AAATAATAACTGAAAGAATTTTTTCAAACTTAGCTTTAGACATGAATTGCAATAAAATAAAACGCCTTTACAATCAATGCCTGGATATTGGTGCGTGGGCAGCTTAGAAAATTACCGAACTATTGATGAAAAATAAAAAAATAATTATTGCCGGCGGCTCAGGATTTATTGGGCAGGCACTTTGTAATTATTTCGGAAATGATAATTACATTGTCATATTGGGCCGGCAATTACCACATCGACAATCCAATTCATTTGGTGTTAGTACTATCAGTAAGGCAATTGAAAATAAGATACGATTCGTAAAATGGGATGCTATTAATACCGGAGTCTGGATAAATGAATTAGAAGGTGCGGACTTGGTTATCAACCTTGCAGGTAAAACAGTCAACTGCAGGTATAACAAAAAAAACAAACAGGAAATATTTGATAGCAGAACAAATACCACCGCAGTTCTAGCACAAGCAATACGGGCAGCTAAACTTCCACCAAAACTTTGGATCAATGCAGCTTCTGCCACTATTTATCCAAATGCCACAGATACCCCAAGAGACGAAAGTTTTACAGATTTCAACAATGATTTTTCTGTACAGGTTTGTAAGCTTTGGGAAAAAACATTTTATGAAGAACAAACGCCAAGTACCCGAAAAGTAATGCTACGTATGGCTATTACTTTAGGAGCAGGTGGTGTAATGATTCCTTATTTTAATTTGTTGAAATTTGGTCTTGGTGGCAAACAAGGAAATGGCAAACAGATGTATAGCTGGATACACGTTACTGACACTTGTAGCATGATAGACTGGATTGATACGCACGAAGAACTGGAGGGAACTTTTAACTGCTGCAGTCCTAATCCTGTAAGCAATGATGAATTCATGAAGACGTTGAGGAATGCAACCGGGTATTCCTTTGGATTGCCTGCATATAAATGGATGCTTAAAATTGGTGCTGCATTAATAGGCACTGAAACAGAATTGATATTAAAAAGCAGGTGGGTTCTACCAACAAGGATAATGAAAACAGGCTTTCAATTTAACTATCCAAAATTACCAGGGGCGATGAAGCAGATAATCAGCAATACACCTGAAAAACAATATCGACTATTTGCATAAGCGTATTGGTTAATAATATTTAACTGTTTGCTTCAATCTACTTTGTAGTAACAACCTTTAACTTTACAAATATGCCAGGGCATCCTATAATATTATTTGATGGAGTTTGCAACTTTTGCAATGGCGCAGTCAATTTTGTAATAAAACGCGATAAAAAATCGGCTATAAAATTTGGTGCTCTACAAAGTGAAGCCGGGCAGCAACTGCTAAAGCAGCACAATATTCCCATAACAAATTTCGAATCTTTTATATTCATCGAAGAAAGAAAAGTTTATTCCAAATCAACTGCGGCGCTAAGGGTTTGTAAATACCTGGGCGCAGGTTGGCCGCTGATGTATGGCTTTATTATTGTACCCGTATTTATAAGAAACTGGATCTACGACTTTATAGCCAAAAACAGGTATAAATGGTTTGGTAAAATGGACAGTTGCGTGATACCCGATGCCGGAATAAAACAACGGTTTTTATAACATACCTGAAAACTCAAAAATATGGATCAGAAAAAAACATTGGTAATTGGTGCATCTGAAAACAAATCAAGATATAGCAACCTTGCTATTAATAAACTAAGTGCACATCAACATCCTGTGGTAGCGATCGGAAGAAAAAAAGGCAGCGTAGGAAATACTGTAATTGAAACAGAAAAATTGCCTTTCGAAAATATAGATACTGTAACACTCTATTTAAATCCAGGCCACCAGGCAGCGTATTACGACTATATATTATCGCTACATCCCAAGCGTATCATTTTTAATCCTGGCACCGAAAATGACGAACTGGTTTCGCTTGCTAAAGACAACAATATTAAAGCAATGGAAGCTTGCACATTGGTACTGTTAAGTACGGGTCAATATTAATCAAAAGGCTTGTAGAAATTTTTCTATCTCAAAGGAAAAGTTTCTTTTTTTGGTGGGTTTATATAATATTTTATGCCGATTGCCGTTTAATTGATTATACTATTAAATCCTTGTTTTTTAGTATAACAATATTCAAAATCTGAACCCATGAAAAACAACCTCACAATCACCTTGTGCCTGGTACTGCTTACCCTTGGCGCAGCTACCGTAAATGCACAGCAAAACAGATCTTCCACAAAGCCTGTTTTATTTTCAAATCTTCCCGTTACAATTAATTTTACCGAAGCTCAGTTAGGTGCGTTATTTAATTCAGCGAAAGGACAAAATATTTCATTACCAGTTGCCAGCCAGGTTTCACTTACCGGACCGGTCACCAGCAACCTTGTTAAATATGCCAATTTGCAAACATTGGTAATACAGTTACCTGCGTATCAAAACACCTTCTTTTCAATTTCAAAACAGTCAGAAAATAATATAATTACATATGTGGGCAGAATTTTCAATCCTGCATACGCTGACGGTTATGAATTGAAGAAAACAGCCAATGGCAATTACCAGCTTTTAAAAATAAATACTGAAAATATTTTAACGAATTGCAGTCAATAGTAACTGGCTGCAAACAGATGAATCCAACCCTTATTTAAAACCAACCCGGCTTACTACCGGCATTCTAAAATCCACCTAAATGAAGAAGCAATCAGCACCCTTAATGCTGTTACTGACATTGTTAGTTTCTTTCAATGCGTACTGCCTGCCTATTTTAAACAGCTTGCCTACAGCTTCCGCAACCATCTATTTAGACTTTGACGGACAAACCGTTAACAGCCCGTATTGGAACAGCGGAAGTACGTTAACCTGTGCATCATCTGGCCTTACAGATATACAAATTACAGAAGTGTTTAACCGGGTATCTGAAGACTATCGCCCGTTTAATATCAATATCACCACTGATGTGGCAAAATATATTGCGGCACCACTTTCCCAAAGAATAAGGGTCATTATAACTCCAACCAGTAATTGGTTTCAGGGTGTTGGCGGTGTTGCATTTACAGGTTCTTTTAAGTGGGGTGATGATACGCCAGCTTTTGTTTTTTGCGATCGCCTGGGACCCAATAGTGCGAAGATGGTTGCTGAATGTTGTTCGCATGAAAGTGGCCACACAGTAGGTTTGTCGCATCAATCAAAATATGATGGTGTCTGCAATTTAACAGCAACTTACAACGATGGCATTGGTATTGGTGTAAGTGCATGGGCGCCAATAATGGGTAATAGCTATTATAGAAATATGACTGGCTGGAACAATGGCCCTACACCTTATGGTTGCTCAAACACACAGGATAACCTTTCCATTATTACATCACAAAACGGATTTTCATTTAGAGCGGATGACTATAGTGATAGCATTAATTTAAATCCGGCAACACTATTATTAACAGGTGCAAACGTAGACGGAATTATTACTACAACTACTGACCAGGATGCATTTACTTTTAACCTTGTTGCCAATTCCACCATTCACCTGGATGCAAAGCCTTATAGTGTTGATGCCAATTACCAGGGAGCCAACCTGGACGTTAAACTATTATTGTACAACAGTTCTAAAGTATTATTAAACACGTACGATCCCGCAACAACGATGAATGTTGTAATTGATACAGTATTAAACAGTGGCACATATTACCTTGTTGTTGATGGTACCGGAAATAACAATGTAGATGATTACGGTAGTTTAGGATCTTATTCGATGACTGCTACTATCGGTGGAGTTTTACCGATTAGAAATATAACATTAACTGGAAAAACTGAAAACAATAAACACAATTTAAACTGGTCCATCGTTGCTGACGAAGCCGTCCAATCCATCGTGATCGAATCATCTTCGGATGGAATTCATTTCAATAGTATTTACAACAACATTTCAGCCTCAGCTAAAAGCTTTGTATATACGCCTTACCAACATGCTGATTTATATTATCGTATTAAAGCAACATCCGTATTAAATCAAAGCATGTATTCCAACACAATCATGTTGAGAGGTATTAGCAAAACCGGTAAGCCATTTAAGGTATCAACTTTTGTACGTACTGAAATAACGGTAAATGCGGATGAAGCATATCAATACCAGTTAAGCGATGTCAATGGCAATATGTTAGCCAGGGGAATTGGCCAGGAAGGATATAACAGTGTTGATGTAAGCAGGTTCCAAAGTGGAATGTATGTACTTCAAATAGTAAACAACAATCAAAAACAAGTAGAAAGAATTATAAAACAGTAAGGTAGATTCATGTGTAAGTTAAAGGGCCAGCGTAAGGGGCTGGTCCTTTTTTTAAAACTTTTACCCCTTTTTAAAAGCAAGGTATAGCTGAATTATCGAAGAGTTCATTGTAAAAAATTCCCTTAAAAATTAAAAAAGAAAGTAAGGTAGATTCATGTGTAAGTTAAAGGGTCAGTGTAAGGGACTGGCCCTTTTTTAAAACCTTTTAAAACAACTAATTTTTTATAGAACATTTTCTAATAAATTATCCGCCCCATAAAATACGCGGTATAACTGTAAGGTAGATTCATGTGTAAGTTAAAGGGCCAGCGTAAGGGGCTGGTCCTTTTTTAAAACTTTTAAAACAACAATTTTTTAGCAGAGGTTTTATCAAAATAATAACCGCCCCACAAAATACGCGGTATAGCAGTAAGGTAGATTCATGTGTAAGTTAAAGGGTCAACGTAAGGGGTTGGCCCTTTTTTATTGCTTCAAACTACCGCCTATAGCCAATTATAGGGTACAGAACATTTAAGAATAATTTATTATTACCTGATATGTCACGCCGTTTTTACATTATTTATTTCAGTAACTTTAGAAAACACTTTTTTATATGTTATGGAGAAAATTCAATGGCGATCCCATTCAACTACCCATTAAACAAGCGGTAGAAGAGACAATTATCAGAGAAACAAAGGCTGGAAATCATTTAAAAGTTTGTATCGGAACTGACAGCCAGGTAAAAGGAAAAGAAACAGAGTTTGCCACAGTCATCGTTTTTTTAAGAGAAGGCCACGGAGGCTTTATGTTTATTCACAACGAAAAAACATTGCTGAAGTACAGCATCAAAGAACGCATGTTGGTGGAAGTAGCAAAAAGCATTGAAATTGCTTACGAACTTTGCGATTTGTTTACGCTGTATGATGTTGACATGGAAGTACATGCCGACATTAATACCAATCCCCATTTTAAAAGTAACGAAGCATTGCGGGAAGCCATGGGTTATATCCTGGGAATGGGTTTTGCTTTCAAAGCCAAGCCAGAAGCCTTTGCAAGCAGTAGCTGTGCCAACAAAGTAGTAAACTAATTGTTGGCTTTTTTATTTTATGTCTCCGATGGTGTGCTCAACTGCACGATCCTTAAAACTGACTCTCCTATCGTTTAGGCATAAGTGGCTTTGTCACCCGGCTGCAATGCCTATTTAAAAAATGAAAATTTCAACAAAATCGAAAAGTAATCTTGTGCCTTGGGACTGTAGAAATACACCTAATGCCTTATGCTACATTTTGACTTATGGTCTTAATTGACTTAAGAATGGTTTGCTTGTTAATTGTTTCTTCTTCAATGTCAAAGTCGTCTTGTAATCCGAGCCAAAATTTAGCTGAGTTGCCAAAATATTTGCTCAATCTTAGTGCGGTGTCGGCAGTAATTCTCCGGTTTCCTTTTACAATTTCTGAAATTCTTGTCTGTGGAATTCCTATGTCTTTTGAAAGCTTGTATGCTGAAATATTTAAAGGAATAAGAAACTCCTCAATCAAAATTTCACCCGGATGAACATTATTTAACTTAGCCATTTCAAAATTTTTAATGATAATCTATTATCTCAACCTGAGCAGCATTTCCAGCATTCCAACTAAAAATAATTCGCCACTGGTCATTGATTCTGATACTGTAAAATTCTTTTAATTTCCCTGATAGCTTTTCCAATCTATTAGAAGGAGGAGTTCTCAAATCTATAAGATCTACTGAATTGTGAAGCATTCTAAGTTTTCTTCTCCCTACATTCTGAATTTCTATTGGTAAACCTTTTACACGAATACCATTCCAAATTTTTTCCGTATCAGAATTGCCAAATGATACAATCATAGTCCTGTGATAAGTTACTAACGTCAAAAGTAACTAATTCCAATGACCTTCCAAATTAAGAGTCGAGCATAGAATCATTATTTTCCTCAACTTTATGCATATCTGTTTATTATAAATGCTCAACAACATTCCTTCATCATTTTAATATTGTTAAAATGATTGAAGGATAACTTAATGCATTCATAAAAATAGCAGCATAGCCTGTTAATTGAAAGGTAAAGAATACCTTTGCGTTCAATTTAAATTTTAATAAAATGAGCGAAACAGCATTAACAAAAGGACAAATACAAACCAACAAAGGTGTGCTAACATTTGAATTGTATGACGATGATGCACCCATTGCCGTTGCTAATTTTAAAAAACTGATAGCAGAAGGCTATTATGATGGACTTAAGTTTCATCGTGTTATTCCCAATTTTATGATACAAGGTGGGTGCCCTGATGGTACCGGTGCCGGTGGCCCTGGCTATACCATTGAATGCGAAACCAAGGGAAGCAAGCAGATACATGACCGCGGCGTAATATCAATGGCGCATCGTGGACCAAATACAGGAGGATCGCAATTCTTCATTTGCCATAACCGTGCAAATACCAAACATCTGGATGGCGTTCATACTTGCTTCGGCAAAGTTATCGAAGGCCTGGATGTTGTGGATGAAATCAGCAGTGGCGACATTATGGAAAAAGTAACCATCCTTCCATAATTGATTTAAACAGCAGCTAATTATTGCTAAGCCATCCACCGTGACAAATTACTGGTGGATGGCTTTTTTATGTACCATCTTACAGTCAATTCTTTCACGATATTTTCAACCATGAAATTTCTCTTTTTTATATTAATGTTGTCCCCCTTTTTTGTACATGGGCAACTCCATTTTGCAGATAGCCTTATACAAAAATCTTCATTGCAGGAAACCGTTTCATTTTTATCTGCCGATAATTTAAAAGGCAGGTTTACCGGAAGTGACGGAGCAACTAAAGCAGCAACATACATTGTAAATAAATTTACTGAATTGGGTTTGATACCGTTGAAAAACAAGCTGTCATTTTTTGATTCATTCCCGGCAGAAAATTACAATAAGAAAATGATTGGAGTAAATGTTATTGGCAGCATTCCGTCATCAGTTGCAAACGACACCATGATTATTTTTTCTGCCCATTACGATCACATCGGCCAGGCCGATGATCTTACAACAAATAAAGACTACACAAAAAAAGATGATATTTATAATGGTGCAAATGACAACGCAACCGGCGTGGCGGCAATGCTGGAACTGGCAAAATATTATGCCGCAAAAAAACACAATCGATACAACCTGGTTTTTATAGGCTTTGCGGGTGAAGAACTGGGAATGGTAGGTTCTACCCACCTGGCTGATAGTTTAAATCCCAAATTGATAAAGGCTGTCATTAACCTGGAAATGTTGGGCAGGCCTGCTTATAACAACTGTTACATTATTTCTTTGGGTAATAATAAAGTAAGGAATATGCTCAATGATCATTTAAAAAAATCGGGATTGGCAATAAAGAATTTCTTTGGTTACGATCCGTATTATGACGAAGACCTGGCACATCGTAGTGATCATTATCCATTTGCAGTTAACATAAAAAATGCATTTACCATCATGGCCAGTTCACCGACAGACAGGTACTATCATAGAGTAGATGACACGTTCGAAACAATTGACTTTGATTTTCTATTAAAAGCTACCCGGCTTATTGCAATCGCAACAGAAGAATTTACAAGGTAAGTCAGTCACTATTATTCAACTTCTTTTACAGTTTCATTTTTTTCATCAATCAGGGCAAGTATTTTATCCTTACCCATTTTTTTATTGGCGCTGGTTACAAAATGTTGTGGCAGAAATTGCCAGGTTTTTCTTAACCTGTCAAGAAAAAGCCGTACGTTTTTTGCCACCACGGATTGTGTTTCTTTATCCGCTTTTGTAAAGATTAGTGCAAAGGGAATCTCCCAATTATCCAGTTGATTTAAAAAATCAAGATCCAGTTTTTGTGGTGTATGGCGGGAATCTATTAGCACAAAAACCATTTCCAGGTTTTCTCTTTTGCGCAGGTAACCTTCAATCATTTGCTCCCAGCGGCGCCGGCTACGCAAGCTTACTTTTGCAAAACCATAACCAGGCAAATCTACCAGGTACCATTTTGTGTTTTGCCCTTCTTTTTTTTCATTGATAGCAGAAGCTGAGGTTATTTCAAAATGATTAATCATTTGTGTTTTACCAGGGTTGGCAGAAGTTTTTGCAAGTTTATCATTGTTGCAAAGCATATTAATCAGGGAAGATTTACCCACGTTACTACGACCGATAAACGCATATTCTTTTTTATCAGGTGCCGGGCATTTTTCAAAATCCGGGCTACTGATTATATATTTAGCTGACTTAATTAGCATTTGGCAAAGATAGGGAGATGGTTCAAGGTGCAGGCATCGGGTAACTATGAAACAATGGGCATCGCCTTGTATTGAAACAGATCATTAAACAAACATTTTTTATGATTACATCGTAGGTAGTATTGTATGTTACAGGTTATCCAAAATGCCCATGAGCGTTCTGCCTTCTTAACCCTAGTTTCCTATCTTTGCACACGATGACGCAATTTGCACACGACAAAGTAGTTCCTTTAGAAGATTCAACACTTTCCAAGAAAGAACAGGTGGCTGATATGTTTGATAACATTGCTCACCGCTACGATTTTTTAAACAGGTTTTTAAGTGCTGGTATTGACATCCAATGGCGCAAAAAGGCCATCCGTCAATTGAAAGATATTGATCCAAAAGAAATATTAGATGTGGCAACCGGTACTGCTGATGTAGCCATTATGACGGCACAAATTTTGCAACCAAAGAAGATCATTGGTATTGATATCAGTGATGGCATGCTGGCACTGGGACGTAAAAAAATTGAAAAACAGGGGCTGAACCACTTAATTGAATTGTTAAATGGGGATAGTGAAACAATAAAATTTAATGATAATACGTTCGATGCAGTAACCGTTGCATTTGGTGTACGTAATTTTCAGCATCTCGAAAAGGGTTTAAGCGAAATAAAAAGAGTGCTAAAACCCGGCGGTAAACTGGTTGTACTGGAATTCAGTAAGCCAAAAGCACCCGTCATAAAGCAAATATATAATGTGTACATGAACGTAGTGGCGCCGGGTTTCGGCAGATTGTTTTCAAAAAACCGCAACGCATATAAATATCTCGACGAATCAATTAAAAAATTTCCAGAAGGACAAAACTTTACAAACATCTTAGATAACCTGGGATACAAAAACACTTTTCGTAAACCCCTGAGCTTTGGAATATGCAGTATTTATTGCGGTGTAAAGTAATTTACTCCATCTTATTTTTATTGGCTTGCCATCATACTGGCTTTTCGCAATTACGTTATGGCGGTAATAATTTACCAGACCATGATAGTAAGTTGTACCATTTTGGTATTAACCTTGGAATGAATAAATCGCATTTCAGCTTTACCCACCATCCCCAATTTCTTGCACAGGATAGCGTGATGGGCATTGAAAGTATTAACAGTACGGGTATTAACCTTGCATGGCTGGTTAACTTAAACTTAAGCAACCATTTTGATTTGAGAACCTACCCATTGAATTTAACCTTTAGTGAAAAGGCCTTTCAATATGCATTAACATACCCCGACCAACCTGCCGGAGAAACGCCGCTTACCATAAAAAAAGTTCAGTCAATTACACTGAGTCTTCCGTTACAAATAAAATTTAGCAGTGACCGTATTGATAACTTAAAAGTGTATACGGTTGCTGGTTTTAAGATAGATTATGATATGGCTTCAAATGCAGGTAAAACAAATGCTGACGAGTTGATTAAACTAAATAAACTGGATTATGGTGTTGAAGGAGGTATAGGTTTCCATCTGTATTTCCCCTACTTTGTTCTTTCGCCAGAGTTAAAAGTAAGCTGGGGTCTTTCAAATTTGCACAGTCGCAACCCCACGCTTAAGTTTTCTAATAACATAGATAAAATCAGTTCCAGAATGATTTCATTTTCTTTAACGGTTGAATAAACTAAGCAGTTGTTTTATTTATTTTAAATACCAGCTGCAGTTTTTCATAGCATCATCGTTGCGTTATTTATCCCGAGCAAGATTTTGTGTGCTGCATCGGGACGCAATCCTTTCATCTGAATAATTTCATGGCATCAATAAGCGTGAAAACAAATATTTTGGATTAAGCATTTACTTCGCAAACACATGCTGGCTGTGGCCTCGAATAAAAAGTGCTAGAAATTTTCAACATAAGCCGTTAAGAAATCAAGGCTGTCTGAGCCAGCATAAACTATAAAGTATTTTACTGTGGCGGCGAGTTCCTTGATTTTAGGATTATGTTGAAAATTTCAGCCTTTTTATTCGCAGCCTTGATTTTTTTTGTTTCTTTTTTTTATCAAGAAAAAAAAGAAAATAGAGTCTTAAACAATAGAGAAAAAACTTTGTGAAGTAAGTGTGTAATTCAATAAATATTTTCGAATTAACGCAAACAGCTTCTTAACCATATTCAACAAAAAACTGCGGCATAAGAAGCCGCAGTTTTTTTATTATTAGTAGAACTAACTTTTTTAATAATCATATTCCCGTTTAAACATATTCCAGCGTATGCCTGCCGTAACAAGTGATGTATTTGTTCGGGGAGCAATATTTTCAACTTTATAAGCCCGGAACTGGCCTGATAAATCAAGGTATAAATTCTCCCTTACTTCGTATGATAATTGAAACAAGCTATTAAAACAGGTAGCTTTATTTCCTCCACCAATCGAATATCCATAATCACCCATTCTTGAATTGTTATCTAAGAATATGTTTCCACCATAATTCCTGCCATTCAAGCTATCAAGTCCCTGTTTGTAGTAAATTAATTTAGCACTTAAATACCATTTAGGTGCCGGCTGATATTTTGCAATGCCGATAAACTCCTGGAAGTTGGCTCCCAAGGGATGGGCCAGTGGTTGATTGTAATGTGTATAATTGGCAATGGTTGAATTGTGAGAATAAGTAAATGGCCTAACCCTGTTTATTTCAAATTGCAAATCAAGATTAGGTATGGTGAAAGCATCAATGTATTTAGCGCCCATTTGCAATCCCCATTTGTTGGCCCACCAACCAGTGTTGGCTTTTATCTGGCTCAGTTTAAATTCATCTAACAAAAACTGGCCGTAGAACTGTAAAGTATGCGCCACATTTGCTTTAAAGTCAAACCCTGCCAATGCATTATCGGGGCTGCCAATCGTTCCTTCAATATGGCGATAAAAAATAATCGGGTTCATGTATTGAAAGTCGAAATGATTTTTACGGCCAAAGATGATGCCTTCAAATAAACCTACATTCAACCACTTGGTAAGGTTAATACTCAGGTGATGCATCGCTGCATATTTCCTGTCGAGTAACGTATCGCTTCGTTTAATAAACTGCGGCTCAAGCTCCATAAATAGATTCTGGTAATTGAACTTCCAGATTTTTGTGTTCAACTTTAAAAACAGGTTACTGTTTCCATAATCGCTCAGGAACAGGCTTCGGTAACCATTGCCAATAAAATTTTTATCATACCCAAATTGTACATCGATGTATTTGGCTGCATTAAAAGTGATATAGCCTCTTGCGTCAAAATAATCTACCCCATTTCCTTTGAAGGTTTTATAAAACCCATTCCCGGGAACGGCTCTAAAATCGGCTACCCGTTGCTGAAAGAATGCCGGTCCCCTTTCCTGGTTGTCGGTAATACTGGTATAAAATCCAATTTTATTGGCAATCATACCACGTACATTTACACCTCTTGTATTCAGGTACATCAGGTCATCACTGCCATTCGATTTACCTGCATGCACATTCAACATTGGGTTAATGGCCAGGAAAAAATCTTTTGTATTTACTTCCAGCAGGTTTGCCTTGTTTTTATAAAATGATTTTAAAACGGGTCTTCGGCTGATAAAACTTTCTTTCGATCCGGTAACCCATTCGGAGTTGTTCATCAACAAACCATTCATGTTATACTCATCTATTTTAGTAAGGTTCGGATACACTTTTAGCCCGGTATTAACACCGGAGCTTTCTGCCCTGCGAACGCTATCAAGGTATTCAACCTCTCTTACGATAAATTTCCGGCTGTATGGCTTCAGCGTAGAATAGTTGAGATCGGTATTGGTTTGCTGTTTTATTTCCAGCCTGTCTATAAATTGGTAGCCTTTATCTCCCTGCGGAAGATAGGTAGATTGTGCTGTCGCAAAAAATGGACAAATAAAAACAAGTAGTTTGAATAAGGTTTTAATAATTTGCATTGTAATTATTTGATTGTACAAAAGACTTTATATTTCAATTTATGCAAAAGTATCTTATTAAAAACATTCAGGTAGTAAATGAAGGTAAAATTGAAATTGCCGATATTTTGATTGCCGGTGAACGTATTGAAAAAATAGTGCCAACCATTAACAGCAAGGAAAATGTGATTGAGATTAATGGTGAAGGCAAACATTTATTGCCCGGTGTAATTGACGACCAGGTGCATTTCAGGGAACCCGGCCTTACACATAAAGCCAACATCTATACAGAAAGCAAAGCTGCGGTTGCAGGTGGTGTTACCAGTTTTATGGAAATGCCCAACACCATTCCAAATGCGCTGACATTAGAATTGCTGGAAGATAAATACCGGCTTGCAGCAAATACTTCATTGGCCAATTATAGCTTTTATATGGGCGTTAGCAACACCAATGCGGATGAAGCTTTAAAATCAAATAATTTTAAAGAAGATATTTGTGGTGTAAAAATATTTATGGGTGCCAGTACCGGTAATATGCTGGTGGATAATTATAATACACTGGAAAAAATGTTCAGTGAATCAGAATTACTGATTGCCACTCATTGCGAAGATGAATCCATCATAAAATCGAATTACGAAAGACTTAAAAAAGAAAAAGGCACTTTGTCACCCGCCGACCACCCATTGGTTAGAGATGATAATGGATGTTTTGAATCTTCTTTGGGTGCCATACAAATTGCAAAAAAATACAATACACGATTGCACATTCTTCATATCAGTACCGCAAAAGAACTGGCATTGTTTAGTAATATGCTTCCGTTGAAAGAAAAAAGAATTACAACTGAAGTGTGTGTACATCACCTGCATTTTACTGCTGATGATTATGAAACCCTTGGCTATAAAATAAAATGTAACCCGGCAATTAAAGCACCTCATAACAAAGCCGCACTTTGGGAAGCATTACTGGACGATCGGTTAGATGTAATTGCTACCGATCATGCCCCACATTTGCTTTCAGAAAAAGAAGGTGATTATGAACATGCGCATGCCGGTTTGCCATTGGTGCAACATCCTTTGCTGTTGATGCTTCATTATTACAAAGAAGGAAAGATAAGCCTTGAAAAAATAGTTGAAAAAATGAGTCATGCAGTTGCTGAATGTTTTCAAATTAAAGAAAGAGGCTATATCCGAGAAGGTTATTATGCCGACCTGGCGATTGTGGACTTAAATAAATCAACCCTTGTACAAAAGGAAAACATTCTTTACAAATGCGGCTGGAGCCCACTGGAAGGTTTCAATTTTCCGGCAAGTATTGAGCAAACATTTGTAAATGGAAACCTTGTGTATGGAAAAGATGGGTGGAATGAATCTAATAAAGGGCAACGATTGAAATTTATGCCGGGCATCCGTTAGTTTTACTTTAAATAGTTATGTAATAGTGCAAAGCACCAACATTGCTTTTGAATATCATTTGCTATAATTTTAATATAGCTGAAATAAAATTAAAAAGCTTAAAGCCTTACCTATATTGGGTTTCAGGTGCTATAATATGGAAATAGACAAAATTACCTTAGCCGATCTTTCAATTTTAATGTCAGATGACGACTTCTCTGTATTTAATAAGGTGAATTTATGCCGCACAGTAGGCGGTAGTGAAAAGCTATATGACAATTTCATTAAGCCATTAAATACAATTGAAGCAATAACGGGTATACAGGAAACACTCAAACTTATTTTAAAAAATCTCGATCACTGGCCAACGCAAATCAGCAACGGTTCAGTACTAATGATAGAAAAATTTTACCTCAGTACCATTGATGATATCCCTGCAAACCCCTCAATTGTAAGTGCATTTACATATAAAACTTTTCACAAGCCCGATTACTCTTTGGTTGAATATTCTGTTGGGCACGCATTTGATTTTATAAAAGGAATGCAAATACTGATCAATCATTTTTTAACCAATGATTGTCCTGCCCCATTACAAAAAATATTAAAGGCGGCTACTCATATAATAAATAAGCAACAGTTTGAAATTATTTCAGCAAATGAAAAAGCATCGGAACTTACGGTAGTGCAAGTATTGCATTTAGCCAGGTTTTTAAGGCATCATTATAAAAATAATATGCGTGAATTGCTCGACATCTACTTCCAGCTGGATGCCTGGCATGGAATGGCACAGGCGATAAATGAATATGGTCTTCATTTTCCCGAATTTATCAACGTTGATATTCCTTTGTTGCAAGCCAATGGATTGTATCATGTTTTACTGCAAAAACCTGTGGGCTATGATATTGTTTTAGACCCTTCCTGCAACTTTCTTTTTTTAACAGGGGCCAATATGGCGGGCAAAAGCACTTTTATTAAATCGGTGGGTACAGCAGTTTTTCTTGCACACATGGGTATGGCTGTTCCTGCAGCAAATATGAGGCTCAGCCTTTTTGATGGTTTGCTGAGCAATATCAATGTGGCAGATAATATTTCAAAAGGCGAAAGCTTTTTCTATAATGAAGTACAGCGAATAAAAGCAACCGTTACCAAAGTATCTGACGGCAGAAAATGGCTGATATTAATAGATGAGTTATTTAAAGGAACCAATGTGGAAGATGCCATGAAATGTTCTTCAACTGTTATTGAAGGTTTAATAAAAATTCAGAACTCACTTTTTATATTATCTACTCATTTGTATGAAATAGGTGAAGGCTTAAAACAATACCCCAACATCACTTTCAACTATTTTGAAACACAGGTAACAGGCGACCAGCTGAAATTTAACTACCAACTAAAAAATGGCATCAGCAACGACCGGTTAGGTTACCTGATACTGAAAAATGAAGGCGTTGTAGATATGCTTAAGAAATTATAAGCATTAATTATAAACCGTTCAATCGCCCAATTTCTTTATTATTCAAGTAAATTTGCAGCCAGCTTTATTTTAAAAAGAAGCCGCTGTAATCAATGAAGAATTTTTTTAGAATATTTAAGTACATCCATATCCCCGGAAATAAACTGGCGCTTTACCTTTTTTACACCATTGTTTCTACGATATTCTCGCTGCTTTCCATCAATTCGCTGGCGCCTTTTATGAACATCATTTTTAAAGGCGATAATAATTTACCAAACGTACAATCAAAATCCCTCGGCAGATTCAATGATTTTTTTCAATTGCTTGTAAATGACAGTGGTCCATTATATGCACTCGGTATTATATGTATTGTTATCGTTGTTGCCATCTTGCTAAAAAACATTTTTTATTATTTGGCCTTAAAAGTAGCTACTCCATTGCGAAGCCAGATATTGGCAGATTTCAGGTTACGGATGTATAAAAAGATTTTACAATTACCGGTAGGCTATTTTACGGAGCAAAGAAAGGGAGATATTATGAGCCGTATGATTGGCGATATTGGTGAAGTACAAGGCTCTATTTTTTCTGCATTGGAAGGTTTGGCCAAGGACCCGTTAATGATTATTTCCTTCCTGATTTCTATGATTTTATTGAGCCCGGAACTTTCATTGTTTCTGCTAATATTTTTACCGGTTACCGGTTTACTGATTGGCAAAATAAGTAAGCGGTTAAAAAAACAATCAACCGAATATTCGGTTGCTAACGGCGAAAACATTTCACATGTAGAAGAAACATTGAGTAGTATTAAAGTGGTAAAAGCATTTACTGCTGAAAAAAGAATGCTGGATAAATTCAGTGAAGGCAATGACAAATTATTTCATATCCTGAATAAAATGACGCTACGCCGCGACCTGGCCAGCCCTGTTACAGAAGTGTTAGGTGTAGCTGTGTTATGTACCATTTTATATATTGGCGGCAGGTATGTTTTTAGCGCAGATCACTTACTTACTGGTGGCGATTTACTGGCATTTATTTTATTATTTGCCATGATAATAAATCCGGCCAAAACATTTTCTACCACCATTTCTAATTTACAAAAAGGAATGGGTGCGGTAGAAAGAATTGAGGAAGTACTTAATGCGCCGATACAGGTAGAAGAAAAACCCAACGCCACTGTGTTAACCGGTTTTCAAAATTCAATTGAATTTAAAAATATTTCCTTTAACTACGAGGACAAAGCTGTTTTAAAGAATATCAGTTTTACTATTAAGAAAGGTAAAACGATTGCATTGGTTGGTTCATCCGGTGCCGGCAAATCTACACTGGCTGATTTAATCCCGCGGTTTCATGATGTGGTGTCTGGCGAAATTTTGCTGGATGGTGTAAACATCAAAGACTTTACTATTGACTCCTTGCGTAAACAAATGAGTATTGTAACGCAGGAGGCTATTTTATTTAACGATACCATCGGCAATAACATCGCATTGGGAGATATTAATGCGTCGGAAGAAACGATCACTCATGCAGCAAAAATTGCCAATGCACATGATTTTATTCTTAAAAAAGAGAATGGGTATAATACTAATATCGGTGACCGGGGAATGAAATTAAGTGGCGGCGAACGTCAGCGTGTAACCATTGCAAGAGCTGTTTTGCAAAATCCACCCATATTGATATTGGATGAGGCAACTTCATCACTTGATACCGAAAGCGAAAGGCTGGTGCAGGATGCTATCATCAACCTGATGCATGACAGAACATCGCTGGTAATTGCCCATCGCCTCAGTACTATTAGAAATGCTGATGAAATTATTGTTTTACAATATGGTGAAATTATAGAAAGTGGAACGCATGAAGTACTGATGGCAAAAGATGGTTTTTATAAAAAACTGGTTGAGATGCAGGAGATTAATTAGGAACACTGGTTAGTAAAATATATACAAATAGGCACTGTTATTGGAGTTGGCTATTTATAAAATAACACTTGCATTTGCCCTTATCCAACCCCCTCTTTAAAGCATTAAATCAATATAATTTTATGGCCATCCCTAAAGTGATTTATCAAACTTTTAAAACAAATAAACTACCCTGGCTTACCAAAATACATATAAACAAATTCAGAAAAAAAAACTCTTCGTACCGATATGAATTTTATGATGATGCAGCAATAGAAACCTTTTTGGAAGAAGCATATGGCGATGAGATATTGAAATTGTATAAACGCATTAATATTGGGGCGGCAAAAGCAGATTTTTTCAGGTATGCCATACTTTACAAAAAAGGCGGTGTTTACCTTGATATTGACAGTTTGATAAAAAAAAATTTAGACGGTCTGATTAAGCCTGATGACGAAGCCATTATTGCCAGGGAAGGCCATCCCGGGCTTTACGCACAATGGGCTTTGATATATAATGCGGGCCATCCATTTTTAGCAAAAACAATGGAAAAAGTAATTGATAATTTACAACAAAACAGGTTTCCACACGACGTACATAAAATGACTGGCCCCACTGTTTACACCGAGGCAATAGAAGAATGCCTTAGCCAAAACACCGAGATAAATTTCAGAACGTATAAAGTAGATTATGGTGATTTTTTTAAATTCAAATATGCATTCAATAAAATAGTTTACAGCAACAGAAGCGAACACTGGAAAACCCAGCAATTAAAAACCCCCATTTTAAAACCCGCGGATTGATTTTCGCCTTTAATTCTACTTTGACATATTTAAAAAAAAGTAGCTCGCGGTTACGATAGTTTAATTATGGAACGAAAAAGATGCCATGAAAAAATACAGTACAAGTGAGTGACACAACGATGCCGCCATAAAAAACATCTGCTGGTCAACAAAAAGACACAAAGGTTTGACTTGTCAAAGTAGAAATAAGAGAATGCAATTAAAATTTGTACAGATCTTTTTTTAAATAATTTCGAAAGATCATATCCATAATTATACAAGCAAATGGAAAATACTCCGTCCTTTAAATCTGCGCATTCCCTTGTAAATGGAATCAATATGTATTACGAGATACATGGAGCCGGCCATCCGTTAGTGCTGATACATGGCGGTGGATCAACCATTACAACAAGCTTCGGAAAAATATTACCACTGCTCGCCCAAACACACCTGGTGATTGCGGTAGAGTTGCAGGCGCACGGACGCACATCCGATAGAGACACACCGGAAAGTTTCGAACAAGATGCCGATGATGTAGCCGGACTGCTCAACCAACTCAACATCACCGGCGCCGATATTCTCGGTTTCAGTAACGGCGGCAGTACAGCGATGCAGGTAGCCATCAGGCATCCTGAAAAAGTTCGCAGGCTGGTAATCGTTTCAGCATTTTTCAAAAGAGAAGGCATGCCTGCCTGGTTCTGGCAAGCAATGGAAAACGCGACATTCGGCGATATGCCGCAGGCTTTCAAAGATGAGTTTTTAAAAGTGAACAATGATCCGGCGGCGCTCCTCAACATGTTTAATAAAGATGCTCATCGAATGCGGACATTTAAAGATTGGAGCGATAATGATCTCCAATTGATTACTGCACCTGCATTGTTGATGCTAGGAGATGCGGACGTTGTGCTTGCGGAACATGCCGTGGCAATGTCTCGCTTAATCCCACATTGCCAGCTCGCAGTTATTCCCGGCGAGCATGGAAAATGTATTGGTGAAATAACAACATTGACAGATGGCAAATGGACACAGGATTATTCACTTCAATTAATAGAGCAATTTCTGAATGAAGCAGGTAATTGAACGCTTTTAAAGGGGTGCAAGCCGGTATGAAAATGAACCACCATTTAAATCCATAGTATGAAAGTAGGCGTGTTACTTTTTGAAGACTTTGAAACATTAGATGTATTTGGCCCTGTTGAAATTCTCGGACGTTTAAAACAATTTTACTCCATTAAGTTTTACTCCCTCACCGGTGGAAAAATTAAGAATAGCCACGGTGTAATAATTTCTACTGAATCGCTGGAAGAGATAAATAATGGGGTAGATATATTTTTAATTCCGGGTGGATATGGAACCCGCATAGAGATCAATAACAGTTTACTCATTGATGCGATCAGGCAAATATCTACAATCAGCCGGTATGTGTTTACTGTTTGTACAGGAAGCGCCCTGCTTGCAAAGACCGGCCTGCTCGACGATAAAATAGCAACCTCCAACAAGAAAGCGTTTGCCTGGGTAATCACCACTGGTGAAAATGTAAAATGGCTGAAAAAAGCACGATGGACAGTTGATGATAAATTTTATACATCTTCCGGCGTGAGCGCGGGCATGGATATGATACTGGGCTTTTTAAGTGACCTGCATGGGATAAAATTTGCAAGAAAGGTTGCCTTTGAAATTGAATATAACTGGACAGAAGATAAAGACAATGACAATTTCTGTGATCAATAATTTATCCCAACCAAATGTGCACGCTGCCATCAATCCTCTCATTTGAATTTTAAATTTATTTTCTGCTATTTTTCCAATAATTTCATAGCCTCAAAATTCACTTACCTAAATCACATTTAGAAATTAAACGATATGCCAGGCGATTCAACCAACATCAACAACAAAGCAGTAACTCAAAATACCTACGACGCCATTGTAATTGGCAGCGGTATCAGCGGCGGATGGGCCGCAAAGGAATTGACCGAAAGAGGGTTGAAGGTATTGATGCTTGAACGTGGACGCAATTATGAACACGTTAAAGATTATAAAACAGCCACCAAGGACCCATGGGAATTTGACCATCGCGGACGTGCAACCCTGCAATACAGAAAAGATAACCCCGTAATATCAAGAGACTGGGCCATGTATGGCACCGCTGCTCAAGAAGCCCTTGTGGACTCGTGGGTGAAGGAAAAAGACTGCCCTTATGTGCAGGAAAAACCTTTTGCATGGTGGCGCAGTTACCAGTTAGGTGGCCGCTCTACTTTGTGGGGCCGGCAGAGTTATCGCTTGAGCGATATTGACTTTGAGGCCAATGCAAAAGACGGTATCGCGGTTGACTGGCCGGTACGTTATAAAGATCTTGCGCCCTGGTATGATCATGTAGAAAAATTCGCGGGCATTAGCGGTTCTAAGGAAGGCCTTGCGCACCTGCCCGACGGCCAATTCCTGCCACCAATGGATCTCAATATTGTAGAAAAAGATGTTGCGGCAAGAATCAAATCTGCTTTTAAAAATGAGCGCCACATGGTTATCGGTCGTGTTGCGAATCTTACGCAAGCAATCCCCGGCAGAACGAAATGCCAGTTCAGGAACCGTTGCTGGGAAGGCTGCCCTTTTGGTGGATACTTTAGCACGCAATCTTCTACTTTGCCTGCTGCGCAAGCAACCGGCAATTTAACCGTGCGGCCATGGAGCATCGTTACCAAAATCATTTATGATAAAAATACAAAGAAGGCAACAGGTGTTGAAGTGCTCGATGCCGAATCAAACAAAACTTATGAGTACCATTCCAAACTTCTTTTCCTGAATGCATCGGCATTGAACAGCGCCTGGGTATTAATGAATTCCGCAACGGATGTATGGCCCGACGGCCTGGGCAGCAGCAGTGGCGAACTTGGTCACAACATCATGGATCATCATTACATGCTGGGTGCACAGGGTACCGTTGATGGTTTTGAAGACTCTTATTATTATGGCCGCAGGGCGAATGGATTTTACATTACAAGATTCGCAAACTTGTATGGCGACAAGCGTGATTTTCTTCGTGGCTACGGTTACCAGGGAAGCGCCAGTCGCCAGGGTTGGAGCAGGGATGTTGCCGAAATGAATATTGGCGCCGGATTTAAAGAAGCATTGACTGAGCCCGGTGGCTGGGCCATCGGCGCCACAGGATTTGGTGAAATACTACCTTATCATGAAAATAAAATTTCATTGAATAAAACAGTGAAAGATAAATGGGGACTGCCGGTATTAACAATGGATGCAGAACTGAAAGAGAACGAGCTGAAGATGCGCAAAGACATCATAAAGGAATTGGTGGCGATGTTTGAAATTGCTGGCGTAAAAAACATTACAACATGGGACAAGGATTATAATATTGGCCAGGGCATTCACGAAATGGGAAGTGCCCGTATGGGTAAAGATGAAAAAACTTCTGTGCTCAATGGCAACAACCAGGTTTGGGATGCAAAGAATGTTTTTGTAACCGACGGCGCCTGCATGACATCAAGCGCCTGCCAGAATCCATCGCTTACATATATGGCGCTCACTGCAAGGGCCGCGGATTTTGCATTCAGCGAAATGAAAAAGGGAAATATTTAGAAAGACAAGAAGAGTAAATACAATTTTGTACCCGGCGGTAGTACCCAGGTCAGCTTCAGTGGCGTCGCACTCTTGTGCATTTGTTCCCTGATTAAGCAAGACACCAATTGATCATAATAGCATACCTCATATCATCCAGTAGCGGCCTAATTGGTGGGCATTCAATATTTATTAATTAAACCACCACTTGCCAAAACTGATGGTTCAAAATTTTTTAATTTGTAACGCTTGCAGACCACAAGCATTTCTTACGCACTTATTCCACCTTACACCCTTGCGCTTATGGAGTAATGAATGCCAATCAATTGTTTTATCCAGGTGATACGTATCAATAAATATTTTGAAAAATGAAATCTCCTGCAATTTTGTTTTTTGTCATCGTTACAAATATATTTTTGCTAACAATTGTTTTATTTTTTAGAGATCGCTTCTTATTTTTTTTAGCTGGATTCAATTTTAATCTTACAAAAGAAACGTCGGTAGAATCCTTTCAGGCATTTGCTGCTATTCAAAAATGGAGGATAGGTATTATCGTCATTACAATTTTTATTGGAGCAGTCAATATTATTTGCTGCAAAATGCTTGAAAAAACTCGTGGAAGCAAATGGTATTTAACTACAGGCTCAATGTTAGGTAGTTTGTCTGTTATATTCATGATTATAATTTTGTTTATGTCAATAATAGTCCCCAACCGGGTATTTTAAAGTGCGAACTTTTTGGGTCCACTGATTGGTATCCAGCAAAGATAAATGTGCACAGGTGTACCAACGACACTGCTCAGCCAATTCGGTTGTTTACCCGATGATTAGTATTACTCTTATAAGCCAGGCGCAGGAATGAGGAGATGCCAATGTGCGGCTGCCTCCTGTGCCGTCTGTTTTATTGATGCTAATAATTATTTGGTTTCGACATCTTGATTAAAATCTTGTGAAGGCAACGAAGTAAGCAATTAGCACAAGAAGCCCGGCTCTATGTTCTCTGCTCCCCTGCGTCTACGCTACGCTGTTGTTGGCAGCTTATACTCATTTACCATTGCCACATACCAACGGCTCGGAAACTTGAGGATGGACTACCTGCCAACAAAGGCGGAGCATCCTATCGTAATTTTACAAATGCGGCCTACTTGCAAATTTTTACTGATGAGTTGGGGGCTAAAAAAAATGAAAATACCGGCCTTGGTTAACAAAGTCACACCTATTTGTAATCAAATGAGTACCCTGATACGAAAGCGGCCTACTTGCAAATTTTTACTGATGAATTGGGCATTCAAAAAAAAAGGAAAATGCCGGCCTTGGTTAACAAAATCACTCCTATTTGTAATCAAATGAGTACCCTGAAAAACGGAATTAGGTTTTAGGTTTGGTTATTAATTTTTTTTACACCTAAAAATCACTTTCATGAAAAAATCAATCATGATTGCAACGATTGCAATCGCCTTATTTTCCTGTAAAAAAGACAGTATCAAAGAGAACTCCGTGGCCGAGGTTAAAGCGGTGTGGAGCTCGAATGATAAATTTGCCAGTTGGAACAATGGTGGCTACACAGTTTATAACAACGTATGGGGCGGCAACGCAGGCCCTCAATCCATTTGGGCAAACTCCTTTTCGAACTGGGGTGTATGGTGCAGTCATAGCGGTGGCGGAATTAAATCCTACCCCAACTCCACCCGGTATGTAGGAAGATCATTAAGCAGTCTTGGCAGTTGTAGATCCAGTTTTAATTCGTCAACTCCCAATGGTGGCGCATGGTCTTCTGCTTACGACATCTGGGACAACAGCAATCAGCATGAAACCATGTTGTGGATGAACTACACCAGTAATTCGGATGGCAGCGGTAATATCAAACCGATTTCCTACAACTGGAACGCACAGGGAAATCCTGTTCCGGTGTATTGGAACGTTAATGTAGGCGGGCATACCTGGAACGTGTTCAGGGGGCATAATGGCGGCAATAATGTTTACTCCTTTTTGAGAACAAGCAAAACAAACAGCGGCACCGTTGATATTCTTGCCATTCAAAGATGGATACAAGCGAGAGGATGGTATGGCAACATCACCCTGGGGGCGGTACAATATGGATATGAAATTACCAATACAAATGGCGGAGCGAATTTTAATTGCAACAGTTACTCAGTTTCCTTTAACTAAGCTGATTTCAGATTTTTAAAGCCTGGCGAAAGCCGGGCTTTATTTTTGGTGTGTAAAGGAAACTCCATTGTATTAACCAGGGATATGCATACAAAATTTTATAACATACCTTTAGAAACCTTGTTTAAAAAGCAATGCAGAAAACGAACCGCATTTACATACTTTTCATTGTTATTAGTGGCTTACTATTTTTTTCTTGTAAGAAAGAGCCACAGCCAGAACCGCCCATAGAAGATTTATCCGTCAGCATGCTGCAAAAAGTAAATCAACTAAGAAACACGGGATGCATGTGCGGCTCAACCTTTATGCCTCCCGTAGCGCAACTACAATGGAATAAACATTTGGAACTGGCTGCACAAACTCATGCAATGGATATGTACAGCAAAAATTATTTCGATCACATTTCACCCACCGGAACCATCCCCATTCAAAGAGCAGAAGCAGCAGGTTATACCGGTACTTACATTATGGAAAACATTGGCAAAAACTACACTTCTGTTGATGCTGTTATGAATGCATGGCAAAATAGTGAAAGCCATTGCAAGGCAATGATGGATTCCATGCATACAGTAATGGGTGCTGCTGTATTGCATACATATTGGGTGCAGGAATTTGGGAAGGAATAAGGAAAACGAAGTGAACACCGGTAAACCCGTGCTTATTACATACCTCCGATTAAGCATCGCATTTTCGTGAACAAAAGACAATGATCTGGCAGTGCCTTTGCATGCAGCAAGAATAAATAACCGAAAGTGTACCATCAACACTGCGTAATTAATACGGTGACAAACCTAATGTTTGACCCAGGTATATTTATAAGTGATCTTTAAATATTGATCTCCGCCATTTTATTTAAAAGCTCTTCCTTCCTCCTTCGGGCAACTTCTATTTCACTTCCATCCGTCATCCATACCTGGCCGCCCTCGCCCCGTACGTATTTTTTAATATGAATAAGATTTACAACAGAACCCTGGTGCGTACGAAAAAAATGATGCGGTGCAAGCAGGTCCTCATACTCCTTTAAATTTTTGCTAACCACGATTGGCTTTTGAGCTTGTAGATAAAATTTACAATAGCCAGTCAATGATTCTATCCAGATGATGTCTTTTAGTTCGGTAAACAAAATGCCTTCAGCAGTGGATAGCGCCAGCTTTTGCGGCGCCTTTTGCATAGGTTGTTGCAGGTGCTGCAATGCTTGTTGAAATAATTGTAGTTGCTCCGTAGCAGGTTTATTTTTTCGTTTCAATGCCTTCTCTACGGCTTCTTTTAAATCAGCAGGATCTACTGGTTTTAAAATATAATCGATAGCGCTCAGTTTTAAAGCCTGAATGGCAAAGCCCTGGTGAGCCGTTACAAATATCACCTGGATATGGTCGTTATTCAATTCCTGCATCAGTTCGATACCGCTCTTACCCGGCATCTGTATATCCAAAAAAAGTAATTCAGGATGGAGCTGGTTGATCTTTTCTAATCCTTCTGCTGCATTGCCTGCCTCACCGATAATTTCGACGGGAAGATTTAATTGCAACGCCATGTTCTTTATGGCATTTCGGGCATTTGCTTCATCGTCAATGATGATTGTTTTAATTGGTTGCATGGTGATGTTTTAATGGCAATAATAACTTCACGGTGGTGCCCGCTGGCATCTCGTTTTCCGTTTTGTCTATTATTTCTATTGAAGCTTTTATGTGCTGTAATTGTTGTAAGTTTTCGAGCATACCAGCCGTTAATTTTCCACCCTGCGAAGTATGCCCTGCCTTTGGATTATGTTGCGTTCGCCCTATTCCGTTATCATCAATAATAATTTCTGCACTTCCATTTACAAGCTTGCAACTGATCAATAATTTTTTGTCGCCGGCCTTTGGCATCAATCCATGCAGTATCGCGTTTTCCGCAAATGGCTGTAATAACATTGGCGGTATACGTGCCTCAAAAAGGTCATCGTCTTCCTCTACATCAAATGTATAAGTAAATTCATTATTGAAACGGAATGCCTCAATCTCCACATACATTTTTAGCGTTTCCATTACTTCAGCGATCGGTAAAAAATTATGGTTCGACTGGTCAAGTATTCGCCGCATAAGCTTTGCAAATTTTGAAAGATAACCGGCAGCATCAATCGTATTATTGCTAAGGATATAATTCTGAATACTGTTGAGACTGTTAAAAATAAAATGAGGATTCATCTGTGCCCTTAGTGCCTGCATTCGTAGTTCGCTCATTTGCAATTTTATATTGTTCTCTTGTTGTATCCTGGCTTCCCTTCTTTGTAAAAAATAGTAACTGCATACCACCACAGCGCCTATAATAAGCGCACGAAACCACAAGCGTTGCCAAAAAGGTGGCAGTATCTCAAAGGTAAAAGTTGCGGGTTCTTCGTTCCATTCGCCCTGGTGATTAGCTGCCTTCACTTTAAAAGTATATGTCCCTGGTGAAAGGTTGACATAATTTATTTTTCTTTCCGTGCCGGGATATTTCCAATCCTGGTCAAACCCTTCCAGCCTGCATGCATAATTATTTTGCTGTCCCTGGTTGTAATTGATACCGGTATAGGTAAAGGAAATACTGTTTTGATCGTATGGTAATACTTGCTTTAATCCAGGGTCAAGCGGTTGTCCATCTACCTCAATTTGCGTGATAATATTTTGCGGAACTGTTTTTTCCGTCAGAAAATTTTTCGGATCAAAAAGACAATAGGATTTTGCAAAGCCAATAAACAAGCGTTCCCTTTTTTCATCTGCAAAATTCACACTCACCACTTCATCGTCCACCAGGCCATCTGCTTTGGTAAAAGAAGAAAATTTCATTTTTAGCTTGTTATAGAACACCAGGCCGCCTTCGGTAGCGATCCACGCATTGCCTTCACCATCGCTTACAATATTATTGATGGCCGCGGAAATTATTCCTGTTTGTTTCGTAAACAGTTTAATGTTACCGGTAGAAATACTGTATATACCGAAAGCCCCGGCCACACTCATATACAGCACATCACTGCCATCGCTGGCCATATTGGTGACAGGTCTTAATACCTTCCCGTTTTTTTTGACCAGGGCCACGGAAAAACTTTGTGTGGTAACATCAAACTTTACCAATGTATCCTGTCTGGCCATCCAAATATTTCCAATATCATCTTCTGTTTTGGCGCCCGCTCTTAACAAGGGAAATACACCACCCTCGTATTTTGTTTTGTAGTTGGTAAATGTGCCGTTAGTAATATTATATTTAGCAATTCCATTTGGTAAGGTTGTCCATATATTTCCTTTGCGATCCTTTAATGGATCAATCGCTAAATCATCAAAGGCCGAATCTTTGCCAATGCCTTCAACAAGACTAATTTTTTTTGTAACCGTATTTACCTGCAAGGGTCCGTACACCGAAAACAACCAAAGAGATTTGCCTGCTCCGATCACCTTTGTGGCAACAGTCTTTTTCCTGTAAACAGGGAGTGTATTTCTATCAAACACGGTCGTGGCAGTATTGTGGATCGTATCTAGCGCAAACAAGCCAGCGCCCATACAAGCAACCATCAATTTCTCATTTTCGAAAATGCCATAATTATAAGAGACGAGGCCCTCATTGCTTTTTATAATACCGGTAAGAACGGTATTTGTTTTAAAAAAATTTGTTTTCATCGACGATTGCAACAGACCTTTTGATGTGGCAATCCATATATTATTTTCATCCTTGTAGAGGAATGAAACAAGTCCGTCCGGCCATGATGCAAACCAAAGCGGGCGATCTGCCGCAGGTTTAAATTGGTGGCTATTTGTATTGTATAATAGAGGTTCACCAAAATAGGAATTTATCAAAAAGATAGAATCATTTAGCGGAAACGCATTGAAAAAGCGTTTTTCATACGGAGAATTTATTGAGAGCTTATCAATGAAATTCCTACCGGTAACTGTATTTGAATAAGCCAAATATTCTTCGTTGTCAGTACTCTCACTTTTTGAAAGAATGCAAATAGATTCATGATCCAACCTTGTTGCGCTTCTTAGTATGTAATCATTTTTAAGCAACTCATTTAATTTAAAGCCTGGTATCTTTTTTTCAACAGGTATCAGTTCATTCTTTTCAAAATCCGGGTAATAGAATCCTTTTTGTTGCTGCGAAAAAAAATAAATTTCATTTCGTGCATCCGTCAAAAATGACCTTGCAAAAAAGCCTTTGTTCATATCCGCTTCCGGGGCCATTATCTTTTTTAATAGCTTTCCTTCTTCATTAAAAACATACAAGCCATGCCAGCTACAAACCCACAATTCCTTCGAAGCTTTTTTGTATAGTATGTCATCAATACGGGAGGCTGTATTAAGAAAATTCGGATTAAAAGGCATATCCACCTTTTTGCCCTGGAGCGTCGCCGTATTTAGTAAGCACAATCCTCCCTCTGTAGCTACCGCCACAAGTCTTTTATTTATAAAGCATATTTTATTGATATTGTTTGAGGGCAGGTTATTTTTTTCATTGCTTAACACATTAATGAATTCGGTACCATCATAACGGTTGAGGCCTTCGTGGGTGCCGATCCACAGAAATCCGGCGCTATCTTTTTGCAGGCAGGTAATGGTATTATTGCTCAACCCATTTTGAGTAGTAAAAGTAGAAACGTTATTGAACCATTGCCCATAGGAATATTGACAACAAAATAATGCAGTAAAAAAATACAATGCTCTCATGTAATAATATTGCTGCAAAGTAAAAAAAATACCATGCACGGCAAACTACGTTATAACGGCCAATGTTCCTTAACTATAAATGGCCCGGCCTCGTGGAGGCCGGACCGTATGCGATGAGTATTTAATGAATAAACTGATTTGGTCGGTTTACTCCGATAACTACAATTTTACTTCCTGATACGAATGAACAAATTAACACCCTCTTCTTCTTTTTCTACCGTTATACGATCTCTTAGTACGTTGCACTCCATCACCAGCTTAATAAGATCATCTTCATTGCGGTGATAAAGCACCCAGTCGAGCAATACCATATAATTAATATCAGGGTTAGTAGAACAGAAATTACCTACCACCAGCTCTCCACCCTGCTTTACATTATTAAGAAACCGTGTAATGAGACGCTTAAAAATTTCATCATTAAAATAATCAAACAGGCCGGCCGACCAAACCAGGTCATACTGTTTTTCATTTTTGAAACGCAGTATATTTTTATTATGAAATTTTACTTTGTTGCTATGTTCACTTAAAAGCCGGGTCGCATATTTAATGGCGTTCTCATCAAGATCAATACACTCGGCAGAAAAATTCGCCCCAGGGTTCTCATTAAAGAATTCATACAAATCCCTGGCCGGTCCACTGGCAAGATTCAGCATTTCAAAAGTGGAGTTGTTTGTTTTATCAGCCAGCTTTTGTTGCAGTAGGCTTTTAATATAATGCTTGCGGTTCCTAACTGCTTTTACTGCTGGGAACGTATGCAGGTAATCATCCCATTTTGCCAGGCGTTCATCAGGCGAAGTATGCATTGTATAAAACTTATCAATGATCTCGTAATCTCCGGCATAGCCATGCGGCTTTGTAAGTACAAAGCCCTGTAGTGTTTGCGAAGTCATTGCAGAACCATAAGCTTCTTTTAGCCTGCTCTTTTCTTCGGTTGAAATCGTTTGATTGCTAAAGCATTCTCCTATGTTCTTTGAAATGATATCGTACTGTTCCCAGTCAGATGCAGTTGCATCCGCTTTGTCAACAAATGATTTGATCCAGCAAATTTGTTCATTCAAATTAATAGCATGATGTGTCATAGAGCTTTTTTTATTTTTATGTAGTAATGAAATGTGTGTTGGAGATGGAATGTGTGCTTGTTTTATTTTTAGTAACGGTGTAAAACTAACCTGTCGGACGACGAGATTTTTGACCACCGTACTACTGGCGTCTTTAAAGCAAAAGCTGGCAGAAATAAATTTATTTCCGGCGGCTGCCAGTTGAAGTCAGGCGGCTATTACAAGGATTGTTGTATGCGTTTTATAGACTGAATTTATATAAACATCAGTCAGGTTTTCCACATCTAATTTGTTTTCCGCCGGATATGGAACTAAAACCGCCACTGGTAGTTTTACTGCTATACCTTTTTTTATCACGAGTACTTTTGACCTACAATTAAAAACTCAAAAAATGAAAAAGACATCAACGCTGTTATTTGGAATTTCTTTCTTACTCGGTATCCTGTTAACTTCCTGCGGCGCACAGGAATTGAATTCGAATGCAGAAAAAACTGCAACTGCATTTTATAATGACCTTCAGAAAAAAGATTATGCCGCCGCTCTTGCTCTTTGCAGCAACAAGGCGTTTTCAAAAGACACGCAGGAAGATTGGACAAAGGCATTCCAGAGAAATGCGGGTTTACTTGGCGAATTGAAATCATTCAAGAAAACGAGCGGTTTTAATGTGCAGACGTCTACCAGCGTGGGTACAACCGTAATAACTATTTATGATGTGGAATGGCAATACGGCAAATCACAGGATTCGGTGGTATTGATAAAGGAAAAAGATGGCGGCATGAAACTATATAGGTACACCTGGCAACATTCAAAAGCCAAGTACCTGGAAGAAGTAGCCGCAAGCGAAAAAGTAGCAAGCAAATATATGGATGCTGTAAAAACCGGTAATTACGATGCTGCAATAGCCCTGCTTTCTGAAGAAGCATTAAAGGCAACACCTAAAGATAATTGGGCGTCTTTCCTGAACAAGGCTGTCGATCAATTAGGGAATATTTCTGCTTATAACATTTTAAAAGATAGTTCCTCCTATAATATTGCGGCAACGGGTAATGCGGGTAAAGGCAACTACTACGACATATTTGTTCAAACACAAAGAGGCGATAATAAAGTGAAGGAAAAGGTCGTATTCTTTCAAAAGAATTATGAGGAGCCTTTAAAACTGCTCGGCCATTTTTTCCTCTAAATATTTAAACTGATTTTTTTGGTGGTTTTTCCTGGATAGTACTCCGGTTGTGTGAAAGCATGACCGGATTTTTTATTTATATTATGATTGCACGAATTAGATGCACGAATTACACGAATTAAAAAAAAGCACCGTATTAATTCGTGTCATAAAATAAATAGTAGTTTATAAAGTTGTTGTTAAGGTTAAAGATAAAAAAGTAATAAAGTAAAATTCAATGAGCTCTCGCGTTTAAATTTATTTTTCTTTGTCACGTGATGAATTTAGCATTTGGTTTTTGAGAGATCGTCCGGGATCTTCCTTTTAGGAATTATACCAATAATGTGCTACCCTTGTTTATAATTTGAAAATTATGAAGTACTATGCCTGGTGCTTATTTATCTCTTTTTTTATAATCAGTTGTAACAATCTCCACACTAAAAAAGAATCAGCAGGCGAACAAACAGCGAAAAAATATTGCAGCTCATGTCACCTTTTTCCTGAGCCAGGGCTACTCGATAAAAATAGCTGGAAGCAAAATGTTCTTCCACCAATGGGCGCCATGTTAGGCATTGATTATTTGTATCAGCTTCCTTTAGATAATTTTAAGGGCAACGCTATTTCACCAGAGGATTGGAACAAAATAGTGAACTTTTATGTAAGCGAAGCGCCTGCTAAAATGCCGGAGCAGGGCAGGCCGGCAGTAACGGAATATACCGGTCTTTTTTCGGCTATAAAAATTGTTCCGCCGCAAGGGCACTATCCATCAACATCGTATGTAAAGATTGATCCGGGCAATCATTGGATATATGCTGCCGATGCATTTGATTCTACCATGAATATTTATGACGCTGAGCTTAACCGGGTGGATGAGTTTAAAGCGAATGGTGTAGTTGTGGATATGTATTTTAAAGACCCTTTGTCCAGTCCTGGAGGGCGGCATGGCATAATGACTAACATAGGAATAATGAATCCAAATGACCTGTCAGTGGGCACTGTTGATAGTTTCAGCATTTCTAAAAAAGGGTTACTGGTGGCTCATGGCAGGTTATTCAATGGTCTTCCGCGGCCAGTCCAGGCCATCGAATTTCCAACTAAAGAAAATGGGGAAAACGAGTATGTTGTTTGTGGATTTGGTAATAAAATTTCCGGAGGGTTAATAAAAATAAAAAAGACAGATACAGGCAAATTTGAACCGCAAATATTGAGACAATTGCCCGGGGCAATCAGGGCATATATAGATGATTTCAACCGCGATGGCCTCCCTGATATTATGGTGCTGATGGCACAGGCACAGGAAGGTATTTATTTACTGCTCAACAAGGGTAACGGCCAATTTGAAACAAAGGAAGTTTTACGCTTTCCTGCAATATACGGATCAAGTTATTTTGAGTTGATTGATTTTAATAATGATGGCTTTAAGGATATTTTATATACCTGTGGAGACAATGCTGATTACACTTCCGGTGTGTTAAAAAACTATCATGGTATCTATATTTTTTTAAATGATGGCCACAATAGTTTCTCGCAAAAATATTTCTTTCCCGTAAACGGATGTTTCAAGGCAACTGCCCGTGATTTCGATAAAGATGGAGACCTTGATATTGCGGCTATATCCTATTTCCCCGATGTGAAAAATCAGCCACAGGAATCCTTTATTTATTTAGAACAAAAAAAATCCTTTCAATTTTATGCAACTTCAATTAAGGAATTTAACGAAGGCAAATGGCTCACCATCGATGCCGGTGATATTGATGGCGATGGGGATGACGATATTGTATTAGGCGGTCTTGTTCCACCTGTGCCGGGCCAGCAGGAGGCGTGGAAAAAAAGTGATAAGCAAAAGTCAAGCTTGATGCTATTACGGAATAAAACATACTCAAAATAAATTGCTCTTATTTGGGCATTGAGTTGCAATTTTTTAGAATAATATTTTCCTCTCCGACGGTTACAATCCTGCCAGATTATTCTTCCCTTCTAATTTTTTTATCCCGGTTATTGCTGTCTTTTAAACGAATAATATATTGGTTCAGATTCGTTTGGGCCACTGAGAAAACCTTTAGAATATTTAACTCCATTCAGCATAGTACAGTACAGGAAAACATTTAAGTACTTCTATATTACGTTTGAATTTATGGTGGACTCCCATAAGACGTCACTCCGGAATTCATATTTACCTAACGCTAAAATGATTGCTATGACTTGGAAATTATTCAATTCTTACAAATTGAGATTCTTAACTATTTTACCTTTTTTTCTTTTTCTTTCCTCAACTGTTTTTTCACAGGATATCACAGTTACGGGCAAGGTTGTTGATGACTCCACCAAAAATCCATTAAGTGGAGTAAGCGTTTTCATAAAAGGTGCGGCCAGTAGGGGTGGGGTGGTAACCACATCAGCGGGTGATTATCGTATCAAAGCTCCCAGGGGCGCTACGCTCGTCTTTTCGTCTGTTGGTTTCAACACCGTTGAATCGGTTGCCAACAGCGAGGCTGTTAATGTTTCCCTTAACTCGAAGTCTGCACAATTATCTGACGTAGTGGTAATTGGGTATGGCACCCGGCAAAAAAGAGATGTGACCGGTGCGATATCAACGGTAGGAGTTAAGGATATTGAAAAGAGTACAGCACTTAGCCCGGAACTTGCAATGCAGGGCCAGATGGCAGGTGTTAATGTTGTGTCCGGCGGCGGAAACCCAACATCGCGGCCAACTATACGCATACGGGGTACCACTTCTTTCAATAATGCAGATCCGCTTTACGTAATTGATGGCGTGCCTTTTTATGAAGGAGGTTCCGGAGCTGTAGTTGACCCAACGAACGATCCTACCCGCAGAGGCCCTGTTAACATTTATACGATTATCAACCCTAATGATATTGAATCTATTTCAGTATTGAAAGATGCCTCTGCGGCAGCAGTATATGGCGTGAGGGCTGCAAACGGTGTAATCTTAATTACTACAAAGCAGGGTAAGCGTGGCAGGGTGAGGGTTGATTTTGATGCACAGTATGGGAGTCAAAAAATCCCTAAAACATACGACGTATTAAACACCCAGCAGTACACCAAATTTTATACAGATGTGTATAACGCGAATCCGGATAAGACTTCAGGAGGTGCTTTAGTGCCGATCGAAAGCGCTGAATTTTTTGGACCGTTATGGAATCCTACCGATCCAAACTATATTGGTAACAGGGGAACGTATGATTGGCAGGACGCCGTGATCAATCATGATTCAAAGCTTTCGAACTACAACTTAAGAGCCAGTGGCGCTACCGAGAATACCAACTATAATTTTTCTGTTGGCTATTCAAATAACGATGGTCCGTTTGTTGGTTACAACGCTAAACGTTATAGCATCTCATCAAATGTTATTACAAAAATTGGAAAATATTTTGAAGCGGGTATCAACATCAGGGGTGTACAAACAATGACGAAAAACCCTGATGCAAGTATAAGCCTCGATGTATGGCGGGCAGCTCCCTGGCAGCAAATCTATGACCCAACCGGCCCAATGGGATTTGCACCCATTTGGGAGGCGAATGGCGTGGTAAATCCGGATACAGATTTTAGTCCCGATGCAGGCAACATCAGCACCTTATACGGACGGCAGTTTGTGGCTTATACAAACGTGTTAGGGAACCTCGCGACATCAGATAATAAAAACCAAACACAGGCGGCAATCGGAAGCGGTTATTTACAGTTTCAACCGATCGAGGGCCTTCGCATTAAAGGTTCGGTTAGTGGTCAACAAACTACTATCACTACAGATAATTATGCAGCCTATGCTAATTGGTTATTTGGGGAAACGCCGTCCAACCCGTTCGCCTCCGTTCCGGTACCGATTGCAGGTACAGAACCAAACATTATATCTCATGGAACCAGCGTTGTTACCAATATAACAAAGGCGGTTAACATTGATTATTTAAAAAGTTTTGGCGAGCATAATTTAAATGTAACACTGGATGCATCAGAACAGAATTATAAATGGTCAACCAGTGGGGCCAATAGTTCTATTCTCACCGCCGATCCCTCGCTACGGGTGTTTAGCCCCGGCCCAAACAGTACGGGCTTTGCTGAGAACAGGGGTGCATGGGCACTGATAGGTTATTTAGCAAGGGTGAGTTATAATTTAAGCCATAAATATTATGCGGATATTGTTGTAAGGAGGGACGGATCATCCCGTTTTGCTCCTGGTCATAAGTGGGGTACTTTCCCATCGGGCTCTGTTGCATGGCGTATTTCGCAGGAAAGTTTTATGCAGCCTATTAAGTTTTTGAACGACCTGAAAATACGTGCAGGTTATGGTTTATTAGGTAATGAAAATACTACGGCAGGGTGGAAATATATTTCTACCGCAGGAGCCACACTCCCTTCGTATGGAACCGGTTCGCCAACATTCAATAACCTGGGTATCAGCTTCAATACTTTTGCTACTGAAAAATTAACGTGGGAGAAAGTACATTCCGCCAATATAGGTTTTGATGCCCTGATGCTTAATAATAAACTATCGCTAACGGTGGATTATTACAATAGAAAAACCAAAGGCATTATTCAATCTGTTAACCTGGCTCCCACAACAGGTTTCAGTGGAACGGCAGATCTGAATATAGCTGAAGTACTCAATAGTGGCTTTGAATTCCAGGCATCCTATAATAAAAGGTTCGGCGAGTTAGGTACTTCACTTACGGGGAATTTTACTACAGTCCACAATGAAGTATTAAGTTTATTAAACAATACCGCGTTAAGAGGTGCGGGGCTTGAAGTAGGTCGCCCGATTGGATTTATTTATGGATATAAAGTAGGTGGAATATTCCAGAGTGATGCAGAAATCGCAAAATTTAACCAGTCGGTTGAAGATCTAAACTCAAGACAACAAAAGCCTGGTGATATCTGGTATCAAAACTTGTATGGTGCTCCGACAGCCGGCAGTACAGATCGCAACTTTACCAAAGACAGTGTGATCAATTCAAACGACCAGGATTACCTGGGCAAAACAAGTCCGGGTTATTATTACGGGTTCACTGCAAGTGCAGACTTCAAAGGATTTGATTTATCTATTTTTTTCCAGGGAAGGGGTGATGTGCAAAAATACAACGGTACCCGTGCCGGCGCAGAAGGTTTGAATGGGTATGGAAGAAACGTTTTCACCAGCGTGTTAAATGCCTGGACGCCAGCCAATCATTCTACCAATATGCCAAGAGCGGTTTACGGAGATCCAAATCAAAATACAAGGTTCTCTGATAGGTTTGTAGAAAATGCAGGCTATCTACGTTTGCAAAATGTTCAACTGGGATATAATTTCCCAAAATCATGGATCGATCATACAAAAGGAGCAATTCAAAATTTCCGTTTGTACATATCTGCAATTAACCTTTTTACTGTAACAGATTATACCGGTATTGATCCTGAAAATGATGTTTATCCCAGTACAAGACAATTTTTATTTGGCCTAAAAGCTTCCTTCTAATTATCAAATCTTTTATATGAAACGATTATCTAATAAAGTTAAACTGTCGGTGTGTTTACTTGTTCTTACGCCGGTTCTTTACCTGGCCTGCAATAAAAAGAACCTGGATCTTTCATCGCCTACGCAATCGGAATCAACGTATTTTACTTCTGAAGCTGAATTCAGAACAGCTATGATGGGTGTGTATGCTATACTCAACGATTACTATTCGTCTTCTAATTCGGGCGGTGGCTTCGGTAATGCAGAGTTGCAGGCTTGGTTCCTTCCGGGTGATGACCTTACGATCGGTAATGGAAATTCTTTCGAAATTTTTAAAGGATTATCTTCTGGTAATGGTTCGCTCAATCAGGTATGGAAGAGCAGCTATATCATGATCGGGAGAGCTAATAAAGTGATAGAACGAGCAGCTACAGCGCCGTCTGGAGTTTTTACAACACCTGCCAATAAAAATGCGGTGATGGGTGAAGCGTTGTTTCTTAGGGCATTTGCTCACTTTCATTTATGGAATCTTTTTGGTACTGCGCCAATAGATACAATAGTTCCGAAAACAACGGAACAGTTTAATCTTCCGGGATCAAAGGGAACAGAATTGCTGACCCAGGTTGTTTCAGATCTTACACAAGCAGCAGGTTTACTACCTGCTTCATGGTCTGCCAACGACCTTGGCAGGGTTACAATAAATTCTGCAAATGGACTGCTCGGTAAGGTGTTGACTTACCGTGCATCGGCAACAAAAAACGTGGCCGATTACCAGGCGGCTATTGTGGCGTTTAATAAGATCACTGGTGTAAGTTTAACCGACAATTTTGGTGATAATTTTAATCTCGCAAAAGAAAATAACTCTGAATCTTTATTTGAATACCAGGCCGGACCTAACATTTTAGGGACAGGTCAAAATTCCTGGCTTGCAAACGATATTTGCGACTGTGGCGTTGCAGGAGCTTACTATCAAATGTTTTCCGATGGTAACGGCGGTTATATGGGAGGCGGGCGTTATTCAGCCACCGATAAAATCAAAAATATTTACCATGCTTCGGATCCCCGCTTGCCTTATACGTTAACCGCTGATAAAGATAATTTTGTCAAATACGTGAAGGATGGAGGCAGTGATGATGGCGGTGTTGTTACCAGGAACAATCACAGAATTCTTCGGTATGCGGATGTGCTGTTATTGAAAGCAGAGGCGGTGCTCCAATCAGGTGGCTCTACCGTAGAAGCCATCGGACTTATAAACCAGGTAAGAGCACGTGCCCGTAGTATGGCTGCCGGCGGAACTCAGCCGGCAGATCTGTCTACGGCAGAAACAAATAAAACAACCATTATGCAATGGATCATGGATGAAAGGCTAATGGAACTGGCAGGTGAGGGGCATCGTTGGTTCGACTTGAGGCGTTGGCACATGGCTGGGTATATTACACTGAACAATGCATTCTTCAGTTCATTGGCTTCTACGGATATAGGCTTTAAACTCACCAATCTTTTATTCCCGATTCCGAACAATGAAACGGATGTAAATCCAAATGTTACACAAAACCCTGGCTACTAATCTCACTAATATAAAGAGCTTATGATCGGCAGTGTTTCTCAACAGGTAATGCATTTGTAATAACCTGTCCGGTCATTAAAGTTTTAATTTTCATAATAGCTAAGCTGTCGCCCTTTAATTCTTTTTAGGGCGACACTTATTTTTAGAAGTTGGTGTAATGAAAGATTTCCCGATCATCATGTACAAGAGTGAACTTGCCGCAAACACATACTAAAATAGGAGAGGCATTCTTATTTATATGACCGGTACTCCTGCTTCCTGTTTTACCAATATATTGCATTGTATACTGCGCAAAGGATAAATTAGTGACCTGGTATTTTGCTCCTCATTGATAAAATGTACAAGAGTGCGACGCCACTGAAGCTTAATTGAAAAACTTCTGCTGGGTTCAAAAAAATTGTTCATTATTTTATCCCTTGTTTACTACAATATATTGCATAACAATAATGAGCAACGAGTGACCAGTGAATGTTAGTTGAAATCGTTGTATCAATTTTTATTTAAGATCATGAAAAAACTCGCGATGAAAAAATTGTGTTTGTTTTTTATTTTGATAGCTTCTTCTTTTATTATGGTGAGCGCCGCTTCGCCATTAGAACCTGGTTTACTAACCTGCGAGTATATCGAAAATCCATTGGGTATTGATACAAAAATTCCCCGCTTAAGCTGGACGTTTAAAAGCACAGAACGAAACCAGTCACAATCCGCTTATGAAATAATTGTAAGTGATAATGAAAAAGATATCCGGCAGGGCAAAGGCAACACCTGGTCTACCGGTAAAATAACTTCGGCGCAAAATATACAAGTAGAATATAAAGGCAATGCATTGAAGTCTTTCACGAGGTATTACTGGAGGGTGAAAGTGTATGATCAAAATGGCGGCGCATCAGCATGGAGCAATATCAATTGGTTTGAAACTGCCATGCTTGACGCAAGTGCATGGAAAGCGCAGTGGATAAATGATGGAAGCAGGAATCCCGAAAAGGATGAAGATTACTATAAACCTGATGGCATGCCTTTATTGAGAAAAGATTTTAAGGCGGCAAAGAAAGTGACCTCGGCACGTTTATATATCAGCGGTGTAGGCTATTACGAAGCATATATCAACGGAGTAAAAATAAGCGATCATGTGCTGGATCCCGGCTTTACTACTTATCGCAAGCAGGTATTGTATGTGGTGCATGATGTTACATCATTCTTGAAAAACGGAACCAACGTAGCTGCTGTAATGTTAGGGAGTGGATGGTGGAATCCGTTGCCATTTAAACTATTTGGGCGATGGGATCTTCGCAACTATCAGCAAACCGGGCGGCCCTGTGTAAAGGCGGAAATACATATCAATTATAATGACGGATCTACTCAAAATATATTAACAGATGAAAGCTGGCAAACGGCGCCGGGGCCTATCGTTAAAAATAATGTTTATCTCGGCGAATTATATGATGCAAGGCTCGAACAAAAGAATTGGAACGCCACAGGTCAGGATGCAACTGTTTGGAAAAAAGCAGTGATCGTACAAGGACCTTCTGGTGCGCTCACCGTACAAATGCAGCCTGCAATTAAAATAACAAAGCTGATAAAACCTGTTAGCATCACAGAAATAAAGCCAGACACTTTTATTGTAGATATGGGACAGAATTTTGCAGGTGTGGCCCGAATAAAAGTAAAGGGCAATGCCGGCACAAAAATAACCATGCGCTTAGGCGAAGACATTTTTGCAGATGGCTCTATCAATTTAATGACAGCAGTGGCAACACAAATAAAAAAAGGCGGCATCAAAGGAGGCCCTGGCGCACCTGAAACTGCGTGGCAGGAAGATGGATATATTTTAAAAGGCGGCGGCAGTATTGAAACATGGAATCCACGGTTTACTTTTCATGGTTTCCGGTATGTTGAAATAACAGGATGGCCGGGCAGGCCAACCGTGGATGACATAGAGGGATTGCGGATGAATACTGATCTTCCGCAGAATGGAACATTTGCCTGTTCCAATGATATGTTTAATAAGTTGCATGACGTAATTCAATGGACTTTTTTAAGTAATATTTTCAGCGTTCAATCTGATTGCCCCGCCCGGGAAAAGATGGGCTATGGGGCCGACATAGCAGTTACTGCAAATGCATTTATTTATAATTACGATATGGCAAATTTTTACACCAAAACTGTAAAAGATTTTGCCAACGAGCAACAACCGGATGGAGGCATTACCGAGATTGCGCCATTTACCGGAATTGCTGACAGGGGCTATGGCGGCGACTCAGGCCCGCTGGGATGGGAGTTGGCTTTTCCATTTGTACAAAAACAATTGTATGATTATTATGGCGATAAGCGCATCATCCAGGATAATTATGAGGCGTTTAAAAAGCAGCTCGATTTTTTACAATCGAAAGCTATTGAGGGCTTATTTCATTGGGATATCAGTGATCACGAAGCTATTGACACCAAGCCGGAAGCGTTTACCGCTGCCGCATTTTATTATCACCACGCTTTGCTGGGCGCTGAGTTCGCAGGTATCCTGGGTAAATCTGCCGATGCCGCCGAATATACCAAGCTTGCACAACGGGTCAAGCGCAGCATCGTTCAGAAATACCTGGTACCCAATACCGGCCGATTTGATAATGCAACACAAAGCGCCCAGCTCTTTGCTTTATGGTACGGGCTTTCAAGCGAAAAAGATAATTCGTTGAAGATATTGCTGGACGAATTTGCAAGACACAACTGGCATCTTTCAACAGGGATATATTCCACAAAAATGATGTTTGATGTATTGCGTGACAATGACATGAATGATATCGCCTACAGGATCGCCAATCAGAAAGATTATCCCGGCTGGGGACACATGCTGCAAAAAAATGCGACAACTTTATGGGAAGCCTGGAAATTTCCTGAGACAGGCGCATCCCGCAACCACCCAATGTTTGGTTCCATCGATGAATGGTTCTATCGTTCCTTGCTCGGCATCAATACCGCGGGGCCGGGTTTTGAAAAGATCATTATAAAACCACAGCCCGCAGGCGATCTTACATGGGCCAGGGGAAGCTATAATTCAGTGAGAGGAACGATCGCAAGTGATTGGGCGCTAAACGGAAATAATTGTTTGTTGAAAATTTCTATCCCTGCAAACACTACGGCTACCGTATATATTCCATCAAAACCAAATGGAGAAGTTTCTGAAAATGGCAAACCGGTAAAAGTGATCCGTTATGAAAAGGGCTACGCAGTAGTCAGCACCGGATCGGGCAATTATTCTTATAACTCCGTAACAAAGTAATCACTCAACGGCGTACTATTCTTTTATTAGAAAAAAAATGTTATTGGGCCTTCCCTGTTGCTGCTGGGTACTTTATGGCGTGCAACAATTAGGTATCCAGTTAATAAATTATTTTGGTATGTTTGAAATTGATTGCCGAAATATATTACAGAAAACGAAGGAGCCATTTCGTTTTCATTTTCTATGGTGGTGGCCTAATTTCAAATTATACAGCGAAAGGAATAAATTAGTTACCTGGTATTGTGCTCCTTATTGATAAAATGTATAAGAGTGCGACGCCAATGAAGCTTAATTGAAAAACTTCTGCTGGGTTCAAAAAAATTGTTCATTATTTTATCCCTTGTTTACTATAAGGAAAAGACCGGGAATAAATATTGCTCTAAAAAATTATTATTAAGAATGCCTTATCTAACATCCAGAAGTCCTGTGTTCAAATATTCATGCGCTGTGTTTTTTGTCAGCGCTCTATTCTTCCTTGCGTCTTGCAACGACCAGGCTACACTTTTTAACAAACTGCCCGCCGCCAAAACTGGTATTCATTTTAATAATGTTGTAATTGAGAATGATTCCATCAATCCCATTGATATGGAATTTTTATACAATGGCGGTGGCGTAGCAGTAGGCGATTTTAATAGCGATGGCTTACCCGACCTGTACTTTACTGCAAGCACCGTTTCCAATAAACTTTACCTGAATAAAGGCAATTTATCTTTTGATGATATTACGACTACGGCAGGAGTGGATGGAGCTGGCTCCTGGTGCAATGCCGCATCTGTAGTGGATATCAATGGAGATGGGCTTGAGGATATTTATGTTTGCACCTCCATTAAAAATGTTGGGCAGCGAAAGAATCTTTTGTATATCAATGAAGGAAAAAACAAGGATGGCATCCCGGTTTTTAAAGAGCGCTCACAGGAATATGGACTTGCTGATACCGGCTTCTCAGTGCATGCCGCGTTCTTCGATTATGATAATGATGGCGATCTTGATATGTATCTTGTTGAAACAAAACTCGCAAAAAGGCAGGCAGCAAGTTTTGGCGGAAATAATATTGCGGCCGACAGATCAGATGTTGATAAACTTTTCCGGAACGATTACAACGATTCTCTCAGGCATCCTGTATTTACGGATGTTTCAAAAGAAGCAGGCATTACAGATATAGGCTTTGGTCTTGGTATTTCTATTGCTGATATTAATAAAGATGGATGGAAAGATATTTATATTACCAACGATTTTTTTGGGAGCGATTTACTTTATATCAACAATAAAAATGGCACGTTTACCAACCAGGTCAAATCATATTTTAAGCATACTTCTCAAAATGCGATGGGCAACGATATCGCGGATATTAACAACGATGGCCTGGCGGATGTAATTGCCGTTGATATGAATCCTGAAGACAACTTCCGCAAGAAAAAAAACATGGCCAGCAATAACTATTACGTGTACCAAAGCATGATGTATGAAAATCTTATGCTGCAATATGTTCGCAATACATTGCAGTTAAATATGGGGCCATCGGTTGGTGCAAATGATTCTGTTGCACACCCGGTTTTTGGCGATATAAGTTTTTATGCAGGCGTAGCTGAAACTGACTGGAGCTGGACACCGTCGATAGCAGATGTGGACAATGACGGCAATCGGGATATTATTATCACCAATGGATATCCTAAAGATGTTACCGATCATGATTTTGCCGCTTTCAGAAGTAAGGCGCAAAACCTTGCGAGCAAAGAGACGATAATTGAACAAATACCACAGATCAAAGTAGCCAACTATGCTTTTAAAAACAATGGGGATTTGAAATTTGTAAACATGGCAAAAGAGTGGGGGCTTGGCGATCCTTCATTTTCAACGGGCGCCATTTATGCTGACCTGGACAATGATGGAGATGTTGATTATGTAGTGAACAACATTAATGAAGATGCTTTTGTTTATGAAAATAAAGCGAGGCAGATCGATAAAGATTCATCAAATTTTCTTTCTGTAAAATTTAAAGGCGACAACAAAAATGCCTTTGGCCTTGGAGCCTGGGCAGAAATATACTATGCGAATGGAAAACAGCAGGTGTATGAAAATTCACCCTACCGCGGCTACCTCTCCACGGTGGATACAAAGGCATATTTCGGTCTCGGAAATACCGCTTCAATCGATTCAGTTATTATTCGCTGGCCGGGAAATAAAAAGCAAAAAATGTTGAATGTAAAAGTCAATCAATTACTGGTAGCCGATATAAAAAATGCTGATTTACAAGATGGCTGGGGCCAGGATCCCATTGCTTCTAAAGCCTTGTTTGCGGATATTACCAACATTGCCGGAATAAATTATGTGCACCATGAGTACGATTACATTGATTTTAATATAGAACGGTTATTGCCGCACAAGTTATCGCAGTACGGGCCAGGACTGGCGGCAGGCGATGTAGATGGTAATGGGCTGGATGATATACTTATTGGTGGCAGCGGAGATTACCCTGGCAAATTTTTTATGCAACAGGCAGGCGGCAAGTTTACTATAAAGCCCCTGCCCAACATAACGGCGCCAGATGCACGCAGGCCGGAGAACGAAGGCCTGCTCCTTTTTGATGCAGATAACGATGGCGACCTTGACCTTTATTGTGCCAGCGGCAGTAACGAATTTGCAGCCAATACAAAAAATTACCAGGACCTGTTTCTCATCAACGATGGAAAAGGAAATTACAGTTTTGATACAACTGCCTTTCCAAAAAATTATGTTAGCAAAAGCTGTGTGAAGGCTGCTGATTATGATAATGATGGCGATCTCGACCTGTTTATTGGTGGCAGATGCCTACCCGGAAAATACCCGCAACCCGTAAGCTCTTTTATTTATCGAAACGATTCGAAAGGGGGCGTTATAAAATTCACGGATGTTACCGCTGAGGTAGCAAAGGGATTGCAAAATATAGGGTTGGTATGCGATGCTTTGTGGAGTGACTATGACAATGATGGCTTTGTAGACCTGGTGCTCGCAGGTGAATGGATGCCGGTCACATTTCTAAAAAATGATCATGGCAAGTTTCAAAATGTAGCGCAATCGGGTATCAATAATGAAGTAGGCTGGTGGAGTAGTATAGCAGCAGGTGATTTTGATAATGATGGTGATATCGATTATATAGCCGGCAACCTTGGCGAAAATTCTTTTTACCGTGCAAGCAATGAATATCCTGTAAGTGTTTACGGAAAAGATTTTGACAAGAACAAAAGCTTCGATGCAATTACCACGCTTTACCTAAAAGATACGGAAGGAAAAAGGAAAGAATATACCGCTCAAAACAGGGACGACATTGTTGAGCAGTTGCCGCCTTTAAAAAGAAAATTCCTTACTTACAAAGATTTTGCGAACGCGGATATTCACGGTTTATTTTCTGAGGAAGAGTTAAAGGATGCACTGCATTTGAAAGCAAATAATTTTAAAACAAGTTTTATAAAAAATGTTGGTGGCGGAAAATTTCAGTTAGTACCGTTGCCGGCACTTGCGCAACTGGCCCCGGTTTACGGAATGGTGGCAGACGATTTTAATAACGATGGTAACCTTGACATACTGTTAAGCGGCAATGATTTTGGTACTGAAGTTACCAATGGCAGATACGATGCAATGAATAGCCTCTTGCTGACCGGGGATGGAAAAGGAGCGTTTGCAACACAAACTATTTTACAAAGCGGCATATTGATACCGGGGGATGCAAAGGCCTTGATAAAATTGAAAAGTGACAATGGTTATTTGCTGGCTTCGTCCGAAAACAGGGGCCCGTTAAAAATATTCAGCAAGAAAGATAACACTCAAAAGCTGGTGGCACTTGAAGCAGGCGACAAAGCCGCGTTGATCACTTTAAACAATGGACTCGTTAGAAAAGAGGAAATGTATTATGGCAATTCTTTTCAATCACAATCGTCCAGGTTTATCGCTATCAATTCGAATATAACAAAAGTAGAAGCTATCAATAGTAAGGGGGTAAAAAGAGTAATATTTAGTAAGTAAAGCACCGTATTTATTTGTGTCGCTTTTCTTCAGTTACAAACACCTGGTTACTATTGGCATTATTCCTACATCTTATTGCATTAGTTGCTCAGTTTTTCGACGGTTCGTTTTATAACGATTTTCATAAATTAATTTGTTGATGGTTTATTGCCACTTCGTATGCTGCTAAGCGTTACGAATAATTCTCCCGACAAAGAATATAATCTTACCAGTACAGTACGGCATTATAGTTCAGTTTTAAAAGATAATTTTATAATTGTTTCAGACGATTGCAAAACTATGTAAAAGATTAAATGGCTATAAACATTCAACACTTATGAGAAAGTTCCTTAGTGCGGCACTCCTGATCGCATTTACTCTCCCGGGGTTTACGCAATTTAGCGTGAGCGCAAACAAGCGTTTTTTGTTGAAGGATAATAAGCCTTTTTTCTGGCTTGGCGATACTGGTTGGGAACTTTTTCACCGGCTTGACAGGGCCGAGACCGACAGGTACCTCAAGAGAAGAAGTGAGCAGGGTTTTACAGTGATACAAGCCGTGGTACTGGCGGAGATGGATGGAATGCGGGTCCCAAATGCAAATGGCGATCTGCCTTTTGTTAATGAAGATCCTTCCCAACCAAATGAAAAGTATTTTGAACATGTAGATTATATCATTGACAAAGCTGCTTCTTATAATATTAGTATCGGCATGTTGCCGACATGGGGCGATAAAGTATTCAAGGATAAATGGGGAAAGGGGCCTGAAATCTTTAATGAGCAGAATGGAGCTGCCTATGCCGGATGGCTTGCTAACCGGTACAAGGATAAAAAAAATATTATCTGGATATTAGGCGGAGATCGCAGGCCAAGAGATGAAAAAGACGTGAGTGTATGGAGGGCGATGGGCAAGGCAATCATGAAGGCTACTGCAAATAAGGCTGTGATCAGTTTTCACCCGCAACCAAGTAAGCTTGGCTCTGCCGAGTGGTTCCACCAGGATGATTGGTTAAGTTTTAACATGTTTCAAACAGGTCACTGCCGGGACAATGAAGTATATGATAAAATCCAGGCGGTGTACAATCTTAGCCCGGCTAAACCCGTGATGGACGCAGAACCCATTTATGAAGACCACCCGGTTTGCTTCAATGCAAAAGACCTTGGTACCTCTAATGCTTTTGATGTAAGAAAGTCTGCTTACCTGGGTCTGTTTGCTGGTGCATTTGGCCATACTTATGGTTGTCACGATATCTGGCAAATGTATTCTTCCAAATACGAGGGTGTGAATGGACCGCATTTGTTTTGGTACGATGCACTGGAGCTTCCCGGCGCTAACCAGATGATTTTTGCAAAAAAGTTAGTCGAATCGCATCCGTTCCTGGATCGGGTGCCTGATCAATCACTTATCAAAGAGAATGATCAGGATGTATACGAACGCATACAGGCTTGCCGCGGACTGGATTACCTTTTTGTTTATAGCTCCGTTGGAAAACCGTTTACAGTAAACCTGGGTAAAATAAAAGGCCCACAATTACAAGCTTACTGGTACGATCCACGCAATGGCAAAACCACTGATATCGAAGTTGTGCAAAACTCGGGAACGAAATTATTTACTCCTCCATCTTCCGGCTACGGAAAGGATTGGATATTGGTGCTGGATGATGTGTCGAAGAGTTATCCAAAGCTGTAGTATTGCTGCTAATAATTTCTATCAAATAATTAATATCAATACATGAGAAATATTTTATTGGCAGCAGGTTGTAGCTTTTTTTGCTTCATGGCCAATGCACAACTTAATTCAGCAAAACCCATATTTGAATTTGATCCAAACCTCAGTCCACGCTGGAGCAGTTTCGAAAATATCACTGCTGAAAAAGGAAAAGGCGGCATGGAAAATAATGGCGCTAAAGGTCATCCTTCAGATGGTGTAGAGGCCGGAGAAACAGAGGTGCTATTAAATGTAAAAGGGCAGGGTATTATCAACAGGATATGGGTAACCATCATGGATCGTTCACCCGAAATGCTGCGTTCTCTTAAGCTGGAAATGTTTTGGGATGATGAAAAAAAGCCAGCCGTGTCAGTCCCCTTTGGTGATTTTTTTGGAATGGGTTTAGGAAAAACTGCTAAATACAACAATGCTTTATTTGGTAATCCCGAAGGACGATCCTTTATCTGTTATATTCCGATGCCATTTAAAAAGGCGGCCCGTATACAGGTCACCAATGAATCCGGCAAACGCCTGAGCCATCTTTTCTTTGATGTAGATTTTCAGCGTGTTGAAAAATGGAATCCCGGCAATATGTATTTGCATGCATATTGGAACCGCGATACCGCTACAGAGTTGGCGAAGGACTATGAATTGCTTCCCCGTGTTAATGGTAAAGGCAGATTCCTCGGCGTAAATATCGGCATCAAAGCCAATCCCATTTATGAACAATATTGGTGGGGCGAAGGTGAAGTAAAAATGTTTCTTGATGGAGATAAGGAGTTTCCGACGCTGGTTGGTACTGGTGCTGAAGATTATATTGGCACAGGCTGGGGGCAGGGTGAATTTCACAACGATTACACAGGCTGCCTTTTTGCAAATACAGATAGCAGCGGCTGGGCATTTTACCGCTATCATATTCCTGACCCGATCTTTTTTAAAACCGATTGCCGCGTTACATTACAACAGATGGGAGGCAACCGGAAAGGCCTCGTCAGCCAATTGCAAAAGAAGGGCGTGCCATTGATACCAGTCGCCATTGATGATCAAAAAAAGATACATCCTTATTATAAAAAAGATAGTCTTTTAATACTCGATACGCCCGGTTTGCCCGAAGGTTTTTCCAACTTTTACCGGTCAGATGATGTGTCTGCAACCGCCTATTTTTATTTGGATAAACCGGTTTCCACTTTGCCACAACTACCCGGCCTTCCACTAAGAACAAAGAATCTGTGGAAGAAATGATATAAAGAATATCAAGGGCCCGGGCGGTAGAATATAAAGGAACATCGTCGCATCGCCCTCTTGTACAAAAAAAGCTTTGGGGAGCAAAAAGACAAAAGTCTAATGATAGTAAATGTGTGCTGAGTAGCCGGCTTGGCCCCACCCGGCCTCCCCCAAGGGGAGGAGGAAAGACAAGAGTAGGATGATAAAAGTTGCTCGCTGATTTGCAGGTGCTCATTAACCAGCGATATTGCTTGATAAAAGATATTTTTACGAATTGTATTCGTGCCGCAAGTATATTCATTTAAAACAATGAAAGGAAAAGTCTATTATGTGCAAGCGGCCGCTGAATATGTTGGGTTAAATATATGGTGGGAAAAGATCCCCAAAGGTATGGCGATGAAAGTACTGTGACACAACGATGATGCTATAAAAAACAAATGCCCGGTATCAAAAATATATGCCACGAATGCACGAATGAACACGAATTTGTTTTGTTAAGGAAACGCCACAAATGCACGAATGGACACGAATTTGTTTGCTAAGGAAACGCCACGAATGCACGAATGGGCACGAATTTGTTTTGTAAAGAAATGCCACGAATACACGAATAGACACGAATTGCTTTTATAAAGAAATGCCACGAATGCACGAATCGACACGAATTGCTTTTGTAAAGAAATGCCACGAATACACGAATAGACACGAATTGCTTTGCCAATGAAAAAGAGCAGGAATTGCTTTTATAAAGAAATGTCACGAATGGGCACAATATTTTTTGACTATCTAATTGCACAGGAGAATGAATCAAACCGAAAAATAAAATAAAATATATTCGTGTTCATTCGTGCATTCGTGGCAAATAAATATTTACCAAAAAAATCTATTATGAAATTACTAAAGATTGCTTTGTTGATGTTGCTTGCGCATGCAGGGGTGGCTCAGAAATTAACTGTGTACGACCTTTCATGTGAACACAAAATAAATCCGGTAGGCATTGGTGCGGCACAGCCGAGGTTTAGCTGGAAGTTAAAAGGCACTGGCAGAAATATACTGCAAACCGCTTACGATATCCGGGTAGCAACAGATAAGGATTTTTCTAAAAAATCGCTTGTGTGGCAATCGGGTAAGCAGGCTTCTGATGAGTCAGTGCTTCAGCCTTATAATGGCAATGCTGTGAAATCTGGCCAGCGGTATTTCTGGCAGGTAAAGGTTTGGGACAAAGCCAATAAAGAATCTGCCTGGAGCGAGGCAGCATTTTTTGAAACCGGCCTGTTGAAACCTGGAGAATGGCAGGCTACCTGGATAGAACCGGTGCAGGATACGATACCTAAACAGCCGGCGATTTTGTTGCGTAAAGATTTTTCTGCTCCAAAGAAAATTGTTGCAGCAAGAGCTTATGTAACAAGTCATGGTTTTTATGAATTATACATTAATGGAAAAAAAGTGGGCGACCAGGTGCTGACGCCGGGCTGGACCAGTTACAATAAACGTTTACAATACCAGGTGTACGACATTACTAATCTTGTACAACAGGGTAGTAATGTTGTGGGTGCGATGCTGGCGGATGGCTGGTATCGGGGTACACTTGGATGGGTTAGTAATTTTGGCTTATGGGGCAAAACATTGGGCCTTTTATGCCAATTGCGTTTAACCTTTGATGATGGTACCGAGCAACTGGTGGTTACAGATAATACATGGAAGAGTACGCAGGATGGGCCTATTATACTCGATGGTATTTATGATGGTGAAACTTATGACGCACGCAAAGAAATGAAGGGGTGGAGCAATGCCCGTTTTGATGATAGTAAATGGAAAGCTGTGAATACCGCCAATCAATCAAAAAATATTTTAGTAGCTACTCAAACAGTTCCCGTTAGAAAGATACAGGAACTGAAAGCGATAAAAGTATTTCGTACGCCCAAGGGTACATTAGTTGTGGACATGGGGCAGAATATGGTAGGATGGATTCGACTGAAAGTGAAGGGTGCCGCCGGCACAGTGGTAACGATCCGTCATGCAGAAGTGCTGGATAAATATGGTGAATTTTACACGGATAATTTGAGGGCTGCAACGGCAACAGCAAAATATTTATTGAAAGGTGGCGAAGAAGAAACTTATGAGCCGAGGTTTACTTTCTTTGGGTTTCGTTATGTGGCTGTTGATGGTTATCCCGGTGAATTAAAACCAGAAAATATTATCGGTGTCGTGGTTCATTCTGAAATGGAACCTACGGGTACATTTGAAAGCTCTAACCAGTTGTTGAATCAATTACAACATAATATTCAATGGGGGCAAAAGGGCAACTTTGTGGATGTGCCGACGGATTGTCCGCAACGGGATGAGCGACTTGGCTGGACGGGAGATGCACAGGCGTTTGTTCGCACGGCAGCTTTCAATATGGATGTTGCTGCTTTTTTTACCAAGTGGCTAAAGGACCTTGCAGCAGACCAGGACGGTGATGGAAAAGTACCTTTTGTAATTCCCGATGTGCTGGGGAATAAAAGCACTTCGGCTGGTTGGGGCGATGTGTCTACCATTGCGCCGTGGACGATCTACCAGGTGTATGGCGATAAAAGAATTTTGGAGACACAATATCCAAGTATGAAGGCTTATGTAGAGTACATCCACAAAAAAGCGGGCGGTAGTTATATATGGAAAGGCGGAAGTGTTTTTGGTGACTGGTTGTTTTATAAATCTATGAACCAGACAGAGAATGATGGCTATACCAATCCTGATATGATCGCTACTACTTTTTATGCATACTCCACAAAGTTGCTGGCAAATACTGCCGCGGTATTAGGCAAAAAAGATGATGAAAAGTTTTACAACGACCTTTTTGAAAAGATAAAAGAAGCCTTCAATAAGAATTATGTAACGGCTGAAGGGCACGTTACTGCTGAATCTCAAACAGGATATGTATTGTCATTGATGTTTGATTTGCTGCCTGAAAACCTGAGGGCGAAAGCAACGCAGTACCTGGTGGATGATATTAAGGGAAGAGACAATCATCTTTCAACCGGTTTTCTTGGAACTCCTTATTTGTGTCATGTGCTTACGAAAAATGGTCGTACTGATGTGGCTTACGATCTGTTGCTCCAGGAAACTTTTCCATCCTGGTTATACCCCGTAAAAATGGGTGCAACTACCATTTGGGAAAGATGGGATGGGCAAAAAACAGACAGCACCTTCCAGGATGTGGGTATGAATTCTTTTAACCATTATGCTTACGGCGCCATTGGAGACTGGATGTATAGGGTAGTGGCCGGTATTGAGATTGGCGAGCCGGGGTATAAACATATTTTGATCCAGCCGCATCCTACCAAAAGACTTACTTATGCAAAGGCTGGATTTGAAAGCGCATACGGCAAGATCGCATCAGGCTGGGAGGTGAGGGATGGTAAACTGATCGTAAGGGTAAGTATACCGGCAAATACTACGGCAACAATTACGCTCCCTTCTGTTCAGCCGGATAAAGTGATGGAGGGAGGTTCACCGCTTGGTAATCAATTTGGCGAAGTGAAACAACAGGATGGCAATACGGTTTTTAATGTGGGCTCAGGTGATTATGTTTTTGAATATGCAACAAGCCTTGCAGTGATCTCTTCCCAATAAATGACCTGTTTCTTCTAATAAATTGATCAGAAACTTATGCAAATAGTAATTACAGATGGCTACACTTTAAATCCCGGCGACCTGGATTGGGAAGCGATCAATAGGCTTGGGGATGTAAAATATTTTGACCGTATGCAACCTGGAGCGGTTGCCGAGTATTGCAAGGATACGGATATCATCATCACCAACAAAACTCCTGTAACTGCCGCCACCATACACTCCTGTAGCAATCTTAAATTTATCAGCGTTACTGCAACGGGTTATAATGTGATTGATACAGTAACTGCAAAGGAGAAAGGGATCATCGTTTCCAACGTGCCGGTTTATGGAACTGATTCTGTAGCACAGCATACATTTGCGCTGCTGCTTGAACTTGCAAACCAAACAGGCGCTCACGCAAAGAGCGTGTCTGATGGCGGATGGAGCCGATCTCCTGATTGGAGCTATACCTTGCAACCAACCACAGAGATCAGTGGAAAAACCCTCGGCATTGTTGGTTTTGGCCGTATCGGACAAAGAGTTGCGGAGATCGCAAAAGCATTCGGTATGCAGGTGATATTTTATAACAAAGGCAAAAAATCAACATTGGCAAAAGCAGTAAGTTTGGAGGAGCTCTTTGCACAAAGTGATTACATCTCCTTGCATTGCCCGCTTACAAAAGACAATGATTCCTTTGTGAATAAAGCGTTGCTGTCGCTGATGAAACCAACTGCTTGTTTAGTAAATACATCAAGGGGCCAACTGATCAATGAAAAAGATCTTGCAGCAGCATTAAAGGAAAAAGTTTTATTGGCTGCTGCATTGGATGTATTAAGGCAGGAGCCTCCGCCAACTGGTAATCCATTGATCGGTTTACCAAACTGTATCATCACGCCGCACATCGCATGGATAACCAAAGAAGCTAGAAAGCGGTTGATGCAAACCACCATCGAAAATGTAAAAGCGTTTTTGGCAGGAAAACCACAGCATGTTGTTAATCCCTGATCAAGGTCATTTAAATTAGAAAATATTTTTGTCCGGGCATTTGTTTTTCATGGCATCATCGTTGCGTCGCACACTTATACATTTACAGCTTTGTGGAACAAAAAAAATCCAGGCTCCAGGCAACTATCTTACAACTTCAGTCATTAAAAAATAAAAAAATGGATTTTAAAAAATGGATCGTAACAACAGGTATACTGCTAATTGCATTGAGCCAATATGCACAAACAAGTAAAACAATAACGCTTACACAAGAACAACTTAAAAGCAAGATAAAAGGAGGATGGGCTGGTCAAACGATTGGGGTAACATTTGGCGGGCCTTATGAGTTTCAGTTCAATGGTACTTTCATCGGCGACTACCAGCCGTTGAAATGGTATGACGGCTATTTAAAAAATACCATGGTCAATAATCCCGGCTTGTATGACGATTTGTATATGGATCTAACGTTTGTGGATGTGTTTGAAAAATATGGATTGGATGCGCCTGTTGATTCATTCGCCAATGCATTTGCAAATGCCGGCTACATGTTGTGGCATGCGAACCAGGCGGGTCGTTATAATATTCTGCATGGTATAAAAGCGCCTGCAAGCGGTCATTGGATCAACAACCCGCATGCGGATTGTATCGACTACCAGATAGAGGCAGACTTTGCAGGCTTGATGAGTCCGGGCATGCCTAATACAGCATCACAGATCAGTGATAAGATCGGACATATTATGAACTATGGCGATGGCTGGTATGGAGGTATTTATATTGGCGCTATGTATACACTGGCATTTACTTCAAAAGATATTCCTTATATCATCAACGAAGCGCTGAAGACGATTCCTAAGCAAAGTGAATTTTATCAATGCATCAACGATGTGATCATTTCTTATAAAAAATACCCAAACGACTGGAAGCAAACCTGGCTGGAAGTACAAAAAAAATGGGCAGATGATATCGGTTGTCCTGAGGGTGTATTTGTGCCGTTTAATATTGATGCAAAAGTAAATGCTGCTTATGTAACAATTGGTTTGTTGTATGGCGGTGGGGACTTCACAAAAACAATGGAGATCACCACCCGATGCGGACAGGATGCGGATTGCAATCCATCTTCCGCAGGCGGAATACTGGGAACCGTTTTAGGCTATGAAAACATTCCTGCCTACTGGAAGATGGGATTGAAAGAAGCAGAGGATATCGATTTTAAATACACCACCATGAGCCTTGAAAATGTGTATGCCATCGGCTATAAACACGCCATTCAAAACATAGAAAGAAATGGCGGAAAACTAAGCGGCGACAACATTACCATAAAAGTGCAGCTACCTGCTTTAGTGAAATTTGAAAAGAGTTTTAAGGGGCTTTACCCGGTTTCAAAAACTGGTGTGAAATGGAATGACAGCAAGGATGAAATTAATTTTGATTTCGAAGGGACCGGTTTTGTTTTAAGAGGAGGGGCCTCAAAATGGACGAGTACATCGGGGTTTGTTTTTGATGCAGAATTGTATATTGATGGTAAAATGGTGGAAGCAATTCCATTGCCTGTAAATTTTACCACACGCCGTCATGAGCTATGCTGGAAGTATGATCTGCCAAAAGGAAAACATTCTGTAAAATTTAAGTTATTGAATCCTTCGCAGGAGCATCAAATCGAATCGGCACAGGTGATTGTTTATTCCAACGAGGCTGTGAATGGGTTATTAGCAAATGAAAAATAAAGGAGTGCCTAAAAAAGGCTCCCCCGAAAATTATTCATCATGGAGGGCCTGTCGGTTTATCGATATCGTGGCCAAATATGTTAAACAAAATGCCTTTCAATCTTAAATCAACCGAACATGTTCATCATTGAAAATTATTCTGTTGCTGTTATTTTTTGCGTCATCACAATGCTTTGCTGGGGATCGTGGGCTAATACTCAAAAGCTTGCGGAAAAAACCTGGCGCTTTGAATTGTTTTATTGGGACTATGTGATCGGCATTTTATTGTTCTCATTGATTAGTGCATTTACATTGGGCAGTACGGGTGAGGAGGGAAGAAGTTTTATTAATGATCTGAAACAGGCTGACAGCAGTAATATAGGCAGTGCCTTATTGGGTGGAATAATTTTTAACGCGGCAAATATTTTAGTGGTTGCCGCTATTGCAATTGCAGGTATGTCGGTGGCCTTCCCTATTGGCATTGGCATTGCGTTATTGTTAGGCGTATTCATCAATTACCTGGCTGCTCAAAAAGGCGATCCGGTGGCGCTTTTTGCCGGTGCAATATTGGTGGCCGCAGCTATTGTGCTGAACGCAATTGCTTACAGGAGAAAAGCAAGCGGCGCAGGTAAAGTCTCCTCTAAAGGAATTGTACTTGCTATTGCCGGTGGTATTTTGATGTCGTTCTTTTATCGCTTTATTGCGGTAAGTATGGACCTCGAAAATTTCCACCAGCCTGCTGCCGGTAAAATGACTCCCTACACTGCTGTGTTCATTTTTTCTGTAGGTATTTTACTTAGCAACTTTGTGTTCAACAGCATTCTTATTAAAAAACCTTTTACCGGTGAGCCGACCAGCTATGCTGCTTATTTTAAAGGAGGTTTTAAAACACATTTAGTAGGCGTATTGGGGGGACTGATATGGGGTGTTGGCAATTCATTTAATTTAATTGCGGCGGGAAAAGCAGGTCCCGCAATTTCGTATGGGCTCGGACAGGGTGCTACATTGGTAGCCGCTTTCTGGGGAGTTTTTATTTGGAAAGAATTTAAAAATTCACCGAAGGGTACCAGCGGATTAATTACAGCCATGTTTTTGTTTTTTATTATTGGATTAGGTTTACTAATTTACTCGGGCTTATAAACTATTTCAACGATTGCCATGCTGATAAAATCCTTCCTGTTTTCCTGTGTGTTGCTATTTAGTTTCTCCATGCAAGCGCAAAAAATTTCCAACAAAACTGTTCCGGTTATTTTTGATTCTGATATGGGTCCCGACTATGATGATGTGGGAGCGATTACTATGTTACATGCTTATGCCGATAGCGGGCAGGCGAAAATACTTGCCACTATTGCAAGCACAAAATACCAGGGTGTGGCCGGGGTATTCAATGTGTTCAATACTTATTTTAGCCGGCCAAATATTCCTATCGCAGTTCCCAGGGGTAAAGCGCTTGAGTTGAGAGATACACAGCACTGGACAGATAGTTTGCTGGCAAATTATCCGCACAAAATAAAAAGCAATGATGACGTGCCCGATGCAGTTGATCTGTATCGTAAAATATTAGCCGGCCAACCTGATAGGTCTGTTACGGTCATCACGGTGGGTTTCCTAACGAACCTTGCTAATTTGTACCAATCCAAACCCGATAGATATTCTGCGCTGGATGGAAAAGCATTGATAAAAAAGAAGGTAAAGTTGTTGGTTTGTATGGCAGGTAAATTTCCGGAAGGGCATGAATTTAATGTAAGAGAAGATGCGGCTGCGTCGAAAATCGTTTATGATAATTGGGAAACACCCGTCATTTTAAGCGGCTTCGAAATTGGCAAAAAAATAAAAGCAGGATTACCATTAATTAATAACGGGGCTATCAAAAATAGTCCTGTAAAAGACGCATTCAGGATCAGTATTCCGCTGGCAGCAGAAGATAGCGCAGGCCGCAGCAGTTGGGATGAGACGGCTGTATTGATCGCAATAAAAGGATATGAGCGATGGTATAGTTTGAAGGAAGGTAAAATAGAAGTAGCGGAGGATGGACGTAATACATGGAACGATCAGGGGAAGGGCCAGTTTTATATTATTGAAAAACAACCATATCAAATAGTACAGTCAATTATTAACGAGGGTATCATGCATCAGCCGGGCCCCTCCCGGCCTCCCCGAAGGGGAGGAGGAAAGGGCAAGAGTAAACTAATTTAAAAGCTTCTGCTGAGTAAGCGACAAGGCCCCACCCGGCCTCCCCAATGGGGGAGGGAAAAGGCAAGAGTCTTGTAACTAAAGATGTTTTACTGGGGAAGGATGGGTGAGATGCGGCCCCTCCCAGCCTCCCCGAAGGGAAGGAGAAAGGGCAAGAGTAAACTAATTTAAAAGCTTCTGCTGAGTAAGAGACAAGGCCCCACCCGGCCTCCCCCAAGGGGAGGGGAAAAGGCAAGAGTCTTGTAACTAAAGATATTTTGCTGGTGGAAAATCGGTAAGATGTGGCCCCACCCGGCCTCCCCCAAAGGGAGGGGACAGGGGAAGAGCCTGGTACTAAACATATTTTGTTGGTGAAAGATCGGTAAGATGCGGCCCCACCCGGCCTCCCCCAAGGGGAGGAGATAGGGCAAGAGTCTTGTGCTGAACATATTTTGCTGATGAACGAGCGGTGAGATGTGGCCCCACCTGGCCTCCCCCAAGGGGAGGAGAAAGGGCAAGAGTCTTTTTCTAAACATATTCTGCTGATGAAAGATCGGTTATGATTTGCTGTTGATTTGGAAGTGATAATGTTTATTAAAGAGATGAAGCACCGCCTCCTCTCTTTGGGAGAGGAGGAAGGGAGGTGAGGCCAAGATAATGGGCAAAGCTCCACAATGGTATGTAGTACAAGTGAGTTCCGATAAATCGGAATTGGAATAACACAACGATGCCGCTATGAAAAACAAATGCTGATAAACAAAAAAAATTGTATCAATATTTTTCAAAATAGTCTTGGTTTAAAATCAATAACTCAAATATGAAAAGATCAATTCACCGCAGAAATTTTTTAAAGTCGGCTGCATTGGCAACGACAGGTTTGGCACTCACTAATCCCTTTTCTACTTTGTTCGCCTTTAATGGGTCTCCAAATGAAAAAGTGGTGATAGGTATGATCGGCACCAACGGGCGGGGAGAATATCTTTCTAAAATTTTCGCCGGCATAGCTAATGTGGAGGTTGGATATATCTGCGACGTGGATGAAAATGTGCTGAACAGAACTATTGGTGAGATCGAAAAGAAAACGGGGAAAAAACCAAAGGGATTTAGAGATCTGCGCAAGATGTTGGAGCAAAAGGACTTGGATGCGGTAGCAATAGCAACGCCTGATCACTGGCATGCGCCTGCGGCATTGCTTGCTGCAAAAGCTGGTAAAGAAGTGTATTTGGAAAAGCCCTGTTCACATAATCCGGCAGAAGGTGAAATGCTGGTGGCCGCTGCAAAGCAATACAATCGCCTGATTCAAATGGGAAGCCAGCGCCGCTCTTTTCCGGGTGTAACGCAGGCTATGCAGGCTTTGCATGAAGGCGTTATTGGCAGGGTTTATTTTGCAAAGGGATGGTACACCAATGACAGGAAATCTATCGGCACAGGCAAGTTGATTGCACCACCTTCTAATCTTGATTTTGATCTATGGCAGGGGCCGGCGCCACGCAAACCTTACCAGGATAACCTTGTGCATTACAACTGGCATTGGTTCTGGAACTGGGGCACTGGGGAGGCATTGAACAATGGCACACATGAGATGGATGTGATGCGTTGGGGGTTGGGTGTAGATTATCCAACGAAAGTAGTTTCGGCAGGTGGTCGTTTTCATTTTAAAGATGACTGGCAAACCCCGGATACACAAACCTGTACTTATGAATTTGCCAACAACACAGCCTTTACATGGGAAGGCAGGAGTTGTAATAATTATAATACTGAAGGCAGTGGAAGGGGCACAATATTTTATGGTGAAACGGGAACGATGGTGATACCCGGTGGGGATGATTATAAAATTTATGACATGAACAACAAACTTGTCAAGGAAGTGAAAAGCCCGATGGGAGCCATCGTTGATCCCACTAACACGACTGGTATGGGTGAGCGGTTGGATGGACTACATTTGGAGAATTTTATTAACGCAGTAAGAGGAACAGCGAAATTGAATTGTCCTATTTCAATTGGTCATGTTTCAACCTTGCTGCCGCAGTTGGGAAATATTGCTTACCGTACGGGTAAAACGCTTTACTGCGATCCAACGAATGGCCATATAAAAGATGCAGAAGCAATGAAACTTTGGAAGCGTGAATATGAAAAGGGTTGGGAGATGAAGTTGTAAGACGCGGCCTCACCTAAATCCTCTCCAAAGGAAAGGACTTTTGGAGAATAAGATTGCAGTTGAGGCGTTCGGTTGACGATGGAAATGACCTTATAAAATGAGTAGAAATATGAAAGATAAAGTTCTTGTTCTTCTGTTTGGGTTGATGATGATTTTTATGGCTGCATCTGCACAAGAGAAAGCAGCACGTTTGATTGTACGGGGCGATGATATGGGCTTTTCTCATGCGGGTAATAAGGCTTTGGTAAAGTGTTATAAGGAAGGAATTGAGCGTTCTATTGAAATACTTGTTCCATCGCCATGGTTTCCTGAAGCGGTAAAGTTGTTGGAGAAGATTCCGGATGCAGATGTAGGTGTACATCTCGCCTTGACGAGTGAATGGGAAACAATAAAATGGCGGCCGTTAACTTATTGCCCCAGTCTTACTGATAGTAGTGGTTACTTTTACCCGATGCTGTGGCCAAATAAAAACTATACCGGCAAAGCATTGAAAGAACATGAGTGGAAATTGGATGAAGTGGAAAAAGAATTGAGGGCACAGATTGAACTTGCCATTAAAAAGATACCACGGATAAGCCATGTATCTGCACACATGGGTTGCACTGAACTGGATAATTCAGTTTCGGATCTCGTAAGAAAATTGGTGAAGGAATATAAGATCGATATTGATCTGAAAGCAATCGGTGTAAAAGGGATAGGTTATAAAGGACCGAATGTTACGGCCGCAGAAAAAGTGAAAAGCTTTATCAATATGCTGGATAGTTTAAAACCCGGAGAGACATATTTATTTGTTGATCATCCGGCATTAGATGGCCCGGAGATGAGGGCGATCTATCATATCGGTTACGAAAATGTTGCGGAAGACAGGCAAGGTGTTACAGATGTTTTTACAAGTCCCGAGGTGATGCAAGCAATCAGGCGCAGGAATATTCAGTTGATCAGTTACGCAGATTTGAAGAAGTAATTTTATTTGCGATGAAAGCAAATATCAATATCCTACAAGTGCATTGTTACAAACAATCTTTTTAGCACCAGGCGTTCCTACGGAACGCATACAACTGAATTGTTTTTTCTACCCACCAATTGTTCCTACGGAACAAAAGAGAGATTTAGAAGAAAGTGATTGCACAAAAAAAGCGCCTACGACAAGGAAATAAATTGAATAGTCGATCGGTCAAAAGCAATTGATCACATTCATTCCGTAGGAATGTTTGGTGGGTAGAAGAAACGATAATGGAAAGAACGTTCCATAGGAACGTATAGTGGGTGAATTTATGTTCGAAAAAAATGTTCCGTATACATTACATCAAAGTCGGTACTTTCTTTAACCTTACAATTAAACTAACCTATAAATGAAAAATTTTCTTCTTCAAAAAAAATATACAAACAAACTTGTTCTTGCCGCAGTGTTGGCGTTATCAGCAATGATCTCTAACGGGCAAATTTTAAAAGTGGCGGTAGCTGGCCTCACGCATGATCATGTAAATGGTTTGTTGGGGCAATACAAAAGAGGAGAGGTGTTGATAGTTGGTATTGCCGAAACAGATCAGCAATTGATAGACCGGCATAAAAAGAAATCTGAGCTACCCGATTCCATTTTTTTTAAATCACTTACTGATTTGCTGAAGCATGTTAAACCGGATGTTGTGCTGGCTTACAACGCAACTTCCGAACACCTCGGTGTCGTTGAGATCTGTGCGCCAATGGGGCTTTCTGTAATGGTGGAGAAACCCCTGGCAACAAAGGTAAAAGATGCAGAACGCATCGCTGCATTGGCGGCACAACATCATGTACAAGTATTGACCAATTACGAGACTACCTGGTACAGCAGTAACCAGCAGGTGTATGAAACTGCACATGAGCAACATGCGATCGGTGACCTGCGGAAGATGATCGTTCATTCCGGCCACCAGGGACCTAAAGCAATTGGTTGCAGTAAGGAGTTTCTTAGCTGGCTTACAGATCCCGTTATGAATGGAGGGGGCGCCGTCATGGATTTTGGTTGTTACGGAGCTAACCTGATGACGTGGATGATGAATGGAAAAATGCCAATTGCTGTTACCGCTATCACCAAACATATTCAGCCGGCAGCGTATCCTAAAGTAGATGATGAAGCTACTATTTTGTTAGAATACCCCGAGGCCACTGGTATAATAGAAGCTTCCTGGAACTGGCCTTTTGGCATTAAGGATTTTGAACTATTCGGGACCACCGGTTACCTGCATGCTACAGATGGCAAGACTTTAATTAAAAGAGATAAAAACACGTACGATACGGCGGTGGTAAAGCCTGCGATCTACAAGGATAACCTTACCTATTTGGCAAAAGTGTTAACGGGAGAGATCAAGCCTGCGAATGATCTATCATCTCTTGAAAACAACCTGGTTGTAGTAAAGATACTGGAAGCAGCGACTAAGTCTGCAAAGGAGGGAAAACGAATTGTACTGCAATAAATTAATCATAGCAAAAAAGAATATGTCATCAACAGAAAAAGTTCCAGTTATTTCCCAAAGATTATTATCCCTTGATTTTTTGCGTGGACTTATCATGGTGCTGCTGGTGATGTCATCTACCGGCTTGTACGATTATTTGTATGATCATACAAAAGGGCAGCCTTTTAATTTATTTATTCAGCAATTCGTTCATCATCCCTGGAACGGCTTACGGTTTTGGGATCTTGTTCAACCTGCCTTTATGTTCATGGCCGGTACAGCTATGGCATTTTCTCTTACGCGCCAATGGGTAAACGGCGTTACCTGGACACAATCGTTTAAAAAAGCTTTGAGACGCAGCGGATGGTTGTTTTTCTTCGGTGTATTGGATTATGCTGTCAGGCCGAATGGCTTATCTTTTGAATTGTGGGATGTGCTCACACAACTTTCATTTACTACCCTTGTTGCTTTTCTTATTTTTCGTTGGAATAGTTCGTCACAAATAGTAGTATGTATTGGCTTGTTATTGCTTACCGAAATTTTGTATCGCTACACCAATATTCCGGGATTTGATCAGCCATTTACCGACCAGCACAACTTTGGAAATTACGTGGATACCCTGCTGATGAATAAAATAAATGATGATGGATGGGTAGCGATCAATTGCATCCCGACTTCTGTACATACGATTGCTGGCGCACTGGCCGGTAAATTATTATTAAGTGCAAAAAGTAAAAAGATACAGCCGTTGTTTATGTGGGGATTAGGATGTTTAATAATTGGATATGGATTAGATCTTGCAGGCATTACGCCAATAATTAAAAGACTCGCAACCAGCTCGTTCACAATTGTATCACTCGGCTGGTGCTTATGGTTTTTAGCTTTTTCTTATTGGTGGATCGATATAAGAGGACACAGGGATCACCTTAAGTTTTTCACCATTGTAGGAATGAATTCAATTTTTATTTACGTGTTTTTTGAAATAGTCGGCAGTCGCTGGTTCAATGATTATATCGCTGCTATTTCTAACGGCATAATGAACTGGTTCCATGCATCAGAAATGTTGAAATTTATTATTGCTTCCTTTTGCATATTTACGCTTGAATGGCTGTTGTGCTATTTTCTTTATCGAAAGAAAATATTTTTTAAGCTGTAATTTTGTGCCCAATGGGCAATGTCATTAAGTTAGGAAGGTAATAAGGTTGATAAAAATTCGGTTCGGTGTCTTCTAAGGTTTCTAAGCCAATGTAAATCTTAGTACAAAATTTAGATGACAGTGAGCGGCTTATTACCAACATGTTCTATTAGTTTGTATCATCATTTTGTTTATACTGCGCAAGGGATAAATTAGTGACCTGGTATTTTGCTCCTCATTGATAAAATGTATAAGAGTGCGACGCCAATGAAGCTTAATTGAAAAACTTCTGCTGGGCTCAAAAAAAAATTGTTCATTATTTTATTCCTTGTTTATTATAACATATGACATTGCCCAACGAGGCAGCACAAACAAGGTATGTGTGAAATAAATTTTGTTTATAGAAGATGTAAAAGGATATACCAAATGCGCAGGATTCTTTTAGCAATACTTTTTTTCTCTTTTTTCATTGTATCCATGGCGCAGCAACCTCTTCCGCCGCCACTCTCAAATGCATCCTCATCTTTTTCCACCAATGCGAAAAATGTTTGCAGCAACGATATAATACTGTATAACCTCAGGAAAAATCCGGCATATAAAGCGAAGGAAGACGAAATGAACAGAGTCATACTAAATGCATTTCGCACTTTAAATGTAAATATTGTCACGCTTCCGGTAGTGGTGCACATCATCAACCAGGCGCCAAACAGCATTACCGATCCGCAGGTAATAAGTGGCATAAATGATCTGAATGATGCCTTCGGCAAAACAGGTAATTATGCGGGCAGTGCCGGTGTGGATACGAAGATCAGGTTTTGTTTGGCAAAGAAAGATCCGGATGGCGGGAACACAACTGGCATTACACGAACAACCTCTTATTTTTCTAATGATTTTAATTTAGACATAGAGGATGCCAGGCTAAAGAACCTGGTTCAATGGGACCCGTCGAGGTATATAAATATCTGGCTGATCACTAATATCCGGGGTGAATCGTATGCTAATTTTAGCTGCGGTGTTTGGTACCGTTTGGGCGTTGGCGGTTATGCTACCTTGCCACCCAATGGTAGTTCATTAGACGGTATTGTGGTAACAGGTTTTGGCGCCGTACTGGCGCACGAAATGGGGCACTACTTAGGATTGTATCACACCTTCGATGGCGGCTGTTCCAACACAGATTGTTTAACTCAGGGCGACCGGGTTTGCGATACGCCTCCTGATGGAAGTGTGAGTCCTTCACCTTCCTGCGGCAATCCTCAAAATAGCTGCTTTACAGATACACTGTCTAACTATTCCAACGGAAACTTTTTTACAGACGTGCCTGACCAGGTAACTAACTTTATGGACTACGGTAATCCGGCTTGTAGTAATCAATTTACACAAGGCCAGGCAGACAGGATGCATGCAGCAATCAATACACAGCGCAGTGGTTTATTGCAGGATGAATGCACCCAGCCTTGTATTCAAAACATTACGGCAGGATTCACACGGAATGTAGCATACCCTGTTCCGGGAGATGTTATTTCTTTTACAAACACTACTACCGGTGTCACCAATTATGAATGGTTGGTGAATGATACGGTACGGGCAACAACCGCCAATTTTGTTTACACTTTCAATAGCGTAGGAAAAAATAAAGTAACATTAAAAGCATTTAATACAGTGGGCTGTTTTGCTTCCTACACAGACTATGTTCTTGTAAACTGCGGAGTGACGGCCAGGTTTTTTACAGACAAAAAAGCAATTTTTTCAAAGTTCAATGTTTATAGTGATAGTATCATTTTTGCCAACAATTCTTACAACGCTCAATCTTACCAGTGGCTCATCAGTAATGACCAGGGGATGGCGGAACAGGTGGTAAGTACTGCCGTCAATTTAACCTACGTGTTCCCCACTCCGGCCAATTATTCCATAAGGCTTGTTGCAACCAATGGTGGCTGCTCAGATACAACAGAAATGTACATGGTTCCGGTGTTAGATCCTACTCCGGATGGAGCGCCATATAATATCACGATCGCCTGTTTTCAGCAGACAAATGTGAGAGTAAATTTTTGTATTGCCGATTATGGGTTCGCAGCGCTGCCCAAGAATACGCCTATAAATTTTTATGATGCAGACCCTCTGCAACCAGGCGCTCACAAGCTCTCACCAACATTTTATCTTCCTATTGATGTGCCTGGCGGTAACTGTGCTTTTTGTTTTACACATACGCTCAATGTCCCATACCAAAATCTTAATAAGATATTTTTAGTATTTAACGACAACGGGTCTGCGATTCCTGTGCTATTGCCGAATGGCTCTTTGCCAGAAAAGAATTATTTAAATAATATCCAAAGTTCGCAGATCAATAAAACGGTGGTGACAACTGAAATATGTGAGGGGCAAAATTATGCCGGTCATACAAGCACCGGGACTTTTGTGGATGTTTATACTGCTGCTAATGGATGTGATAGCACGAGAACTTTAAATCTTACTGTACATCCATTGCAATTCGCAACGATTGCTACATCGATTTGCCAGGGTGAGAATTATGCCGGGCATACTAAATCGGGCACTTACAAAGATGTGTATAATGACATTTATGGCTGTGATAGCACCCGGACTTTGCATCTTATGGTAAAGCCCGTGTTCAGTACAAACGTAGCTGCCACAATATGTGATGGGTTCAACTATGCGGGGCATACAACCACCGGCACTTATGTGGATGTATATACGCCTGTGAATGGCTGTGATAGTACCAGGACGTTGAAATTAACTGTGCATCCAAACAAATTTACCGTTGTTGATACTGCTATCTGTGATGGTGAAACTTATTTAGCCGGTGGGCATTTGCAAACTACCACGGGCATTTATGTAGATACCTTATCTACTTATTTAGATTGCGATTCGATCGTTACAACCAACCTCATCGTTCATCCATTACCGACTCCTGACCTGGGACAAGATCGTGGTGTTTGCATTGGCGATGTGCTTATACTTGATCCGGGAAATTTTACAACATACCTCTGGCAGGATGGCAGTACGCAACCAAAATTTACAACCAACCTTATCGGCGATTATTCGGTAACGGTTACAGATACGTTTGGTTGTAAGAATGATGAAGCAATGAGACTGACCGAAATATATCCATTGCCTGCTAATTTTTTAATTGCCGACAGCAGCCTTTGCAAAGGAAATATTTTGCAGGTAAAACTTCCGGGGTACATTAATTATATGTGGAGTACAGGAAGTACCGATGATCACATAGGCATTACGAATGCTGGCACTTATAATGTACAGGTAACCGACGCTTACGGTTGTGTCGGTATAGATTCCATGAAAGTATTTTTTTATGACAACTGTATTACCATCCAAATACCAAATGCTTTTACACCTAATGGGGATGGCAAGAATGATGAGTTTAAACCGTTGATTCCCGTTCCTGTAAATAATTATCACATGCAAATATGGAATCGTTGGGGGCGATTGTTATTTGAAACACGGGAGCGGTTGAAAGGATGGGATGGAACATTTAAGTCTGTACCACAAGCTCCGGCCGCATACGTTTACCTGATTACTTTTAAAGATCTTGATGGCGTGAATATCAAAAAATATAGTACAATGATATTGGTTAGATAAAAAGCTTAATCACGAGAAAAGCAAGCCTGTTTTTTGAAATGAATCTAACACTAAATATTCTGGCACGATCTAATTTTCCAAACATGAAAAAGTATTTACTCTTATTATTTGTTGTTATAAACATGCATGGCTTTGCACAAACTAAAACGGCATTTAGTAGTGAAACAGGAGAGTATGGCATCTTGCTTATGCAACTTGAAAATAGGATGATGAACTACCAGGAAAAATGGATCGACACGCTTGGCGGCAAACCAAGAAATGTTTTTGTGCCATGGATAAGGGATCATGTGCATGTGATGAAAGCGATGAAATTCCTCCATCCCGATATGACCAGCTTTATTGAATATTACCTGCAAAATCAAACGGAGGAGGGGCTTTATTTTGATTATTATTTTCCGTTAAGCAATAAAGGAATTGGATGGCGGATGAAAATTTTTGATAAGCGATATTGGAAAGTAATACCGGAAGATTCCATACAAATGCATCGGCTGCCAGTGGAAGCTGATCTAGAATATTTGTTGGTGGAGGGTGTGTATGATGTG